>JAAZFO010000140.1 GCA_012511695.1 Erysipelotrichia bacterium
ATATTCATCTGTCTTGTTTCCTTTAATTGATTATACGAAAATAGATGAATATTATTCAACCAAATAGTTATAAAATAGACAATATATTGTAAGAGTAATAACATTCAAAGAAGACTTGTTGAGATTGCCTTAAAAATTGCTATGATAATTAGGCATGATTAAGACAGTGAAGGATGCATATAAACGGAATATTGCTAGTATCGCTTTCGGTTCTTTTTTAAAAATTATCGAAGCGGTTTTTGATTTGTTAATTCCTCTTTTTATGAAAGCGATTATCGATTTGACCCACTATCAAAGTCCTGAGGCAATTCCGCAAGTTTTTTCTGCACGCCTCGCCGCTTTTATTAGAGCGTTTAACTTTAGTAATAACCCTCTATATGATGCATTAACTGGAGGATTAATTATCTTAATGATGGGGATAGTTGGCTATATCATCACGATGATCAGCCATTACATCGCCGCTCATGCCTCTGTTAATGTCGGTAGTGCTGCGCGAGCAGCCTTATATCAAAAAATATTAGTCTTTTCTAAAAAAGATCGAAAAAATATCGGTCATAGCAAATTATTGACCGTTATGAATAGCGACACTTATCAATTACAACAAGGTGTTTTCCTTTTTGTGCGCCTCGCTGTTAGGGCGCCATTTATTTTGATCGGAGCTTTAATCGTTTCTTTCGTTCTTGATTGGCGAGTGGGGTTAGCCTATGTCGCTATCGTCCCTCTTATTTTGTTAGTTTACGGTCTGGTGTTACGCAAGACATCAAAAGGTTATGTCGAAATTCAAAGCGACTTAGACCAGTTGTCTAATCAAGTTAGCGAAGTTACGCAGGGCGCTAAGGTTTTAAGAGCGTCTAATAACCAGGACTTAGAAAATGATAAATTTCAAACTAAGACGGCCGCCTATGAAGCCAAAAGTGTCCGTGTTAATCGTTTTAACGGCTTAATTAATCCTTTAACATTTGCCATCACTTCTTTAGTCTTAGTGGCAATTATTCTTTTGTTACAAAAAGATTTATTTGATGTCAATAATACAACGATTGCTTCAACGATCATTGCCGAGATGTCTTATTTAGCCCTAATCTTTTTTGTAACCGTTCAACTATCACAAGCAGTTATCGATATCGTTAAAGGTTTAATTTCTAGTTTAAGGATCGATAGTGTTCTTTCAATTAAGCCGAGTATGACTATTGTGGAAGATGGCAAAACTGCTTCCGTTAATAAGGGGGAACAACTACTTACATTTAACAACGTCTCCTTTTCTTTTACGGATAGTGAACAATACTTTTTCACTGATTTATCTTTTCAAATCCGTAAAGGGGAAACTTTTGGGATTATCGGTGGGACGGGGAGTGGTAAATCGACGATTATTAACTTAATAGAGCGCTTTTATGACGCTACTGAAGGTGAAATCTTATATAAAGGAATACCGATTACACGATACGACTTAAAAGCTTTAAGAAATGATATCGGTTTAGTCAATCAAAAATCATCACTATTTAAAGGGACGATTAAATCAAATTTTTTAATGAGTAATCCTCAGGCTACTGACGCACAGATCATTGAAGCTTTAAAGCGCGCCGAAGCCTATACCTTTGTGAAAAAATATCGTGATGGACTCGACTATGAAGTTCAAGAAGGTGGCACTAATTTTTCAGGCGGACAAAGACAAAGACTATGTATCGGACGCGCCTTAATTAAAGAGCCAGAAATTCTTATATTAGATGATGCGACGTCCGCCTTAGATTTATTAACGGATAAACGGATTAGAACGCGGCTAAATAAAGATAAAGAGATGACAAAGGTCATCGTTTCTCAACGGGTAGCCACCATTCAAAATGCTGACTATATTTTAGTTTTAGAAGGAGGGCGAGTTGTCGGCTTAGGAAAACATAAAGACCTACTCACCACTTGTCCGATTTATCAAGAGATTTACGAGACACAAATCAAAAAGGAAAAAAGATGAACAATAAGAAGAGATTAATCCGCTATCTTAAACCATTACGCAAACCGTTAATTATCGCGTTAGTTTTTGCTTTTGTCTTTGTGTTTACTTCGGTGGCGCAACCCTTCTTATTAGGGCGAGCCCTAGACGCTTCAAAAGCGGGCGAAAGAAGTGTATTTCTTAGCTACGTCTTAATAGCTTTTATTTTGATCATCATCGGCACTATTTCTAGTTATATTTTTGAAGTCCTCGTCATGAATGCCTCGCAAAAGATTATCAAGAGTGCCCGTGATGAAGTTTTTGAAAAGATTAATGCTATCTCGATGAGTGACTTTTCAGCTAGGCGATATGGAGATATTGTTTTACTGGAAATCCGTGATATGGAAAACTTCGCTAGTGGCTTATTTGCGGTTTTTAAAAGTTTGATGCAAGGTATTTTTACGGTGATAATCACCATCGTAATGATGTTTATGGTTAATTGGATTTTAGCGATCATCGTCATTTTGTTAACACCGTTAAGTATGGTGATGGCAAGAGTTGTTTCCCGCTTTTCCCATAAGTTCTACACTAAGCAAAGTAACTTGCAAGCGAATCTCTCTTCTATTTCTTTAGAAACCCTTAACAATATCGAGATCGTCCAAGCCCTTAATTATGAGGAGACCGCCCTAGCAACATTTAATGCGCAAAATAAACTCTTAAGAAAAAAAGGAAAGCTCGCGAGCTTTTCCGCATCATGGGTCAATCCTTCAACACGCTTAGTTAATAATATTATTTATGCCTTAATCGGTGTCGCTGGTATTATCATGCTCTCTTATGACCAAGATTTAGCCCTTGTTTTCGCGGTGATGTCGCTCGGACGTCTATCTTCCTTCTTAGCGTATACGAATCAATACAGTAAACCATTTAATGAAATTTCTAAT
>JAAZFO010000141.1 GCA_012511695.1 Erysipelotrichia bacterium
ATAAAATATTTATCTAGTTTTGTAAGTAATTTTTCTAAACCCCCTACTTCCCAATACAAAACGACGAGAAAATCTCACCTAATAAATCATCACTGGTAAATTCACCGGTTATTGAATTTAACGCCTCATGCGATAAACGCAATTCTTCAGCAAATAAATCCAATACTCTATCATCTTGTTGAGCAAAATCATGAGCTTGGTTCAAATGCTCCATCGACTCCTTTAAAGCAATTAAATGCCTTTCACGTGCAAGCCAAGGGGTTTCTTGTTGTACTTGTAATCCGGCAACTGAAAGTAATAACTCAGTCATTTGCGTTAAACCAATCTGCTGCTTTGCTGATAAAAACACTGTATTGGCCGTATTATTAGTTTTTAATTCTTCTAATGCTTTTTCATCTAACAAGTCAATCTTATTAAATACTGTAATAATCGGTGTTTTAGGAGGCATCTTGGAAAGAATATCCTGATTTGCATCTAAATCAGGTTCTGCTGCATCCAGCAAATGCAAAATTACATCTGCCTTGGCAATTTCTGCCCAACTCCGCTCAATACCAATACTCTCAACGGTATCATCTGTATCACGAAGACCAGCTGTATCGACAATGTGTAGCGGTACGCCATTTAAATGAATCTGCTGCACTACCCTATCACGTGTTGTTCCTGCAATTGGTGTCACAATGGCCACCTCGTCGCCTGCAAGCGCATTTAATAGACTAGACTTACCGACATTAGGCTGACCTGCCAAAACAACGTGTACGCCCTCTCTAAGGATCATACCCTGTTCAGATACCAGCAAAATGTGTCGCAACTTTTCTTGTAAAGCTTCTAGCTGCGGAACTGCATCATATTTTTCTAAAAACTCAATTTCCTCTTCGGGAAAATCAAGTGTCGCCTCAACCAACATACGCAAATAAACAATACTATTGGCCAGCTCATTAACTAACTTTGAAAACTCGCCACTTAATGAAGCCATAGCGCTTCGAGCAGCTGATTCTGAACTTGCGTCAATTAAATCCGCAACCGCCTCAGCTTGAGCCAGGTCCAAACGACCATTTAAAAATGCACGTTGAGTAAATTCACCAGGCTCTGCAGGACGTAAACGTTGCTCATTGACAGATAACTCCATACATCGCTTTACAATGCGTTTTAATACCGCTGGGCCACCATGCCCCTGCAATTCTAAAACATCCTCACCAGTGTACGAATTAGGCCCCTTAAAATATAAAGCGATGCCCTCATCAATAGCCTCACCTTCGGCATTATTAAAAGGCACATAATAAGCATGACGAGGCGTTAAATCTCGACCAAAAAACTCTTGAATATAAGAAGACAAGTCTTTGGCTGATACACGCACAACACCAATACCACCACGTCCTGGGGCCGTGGCAATGGCTACAATAGGATCATCTTGAAACTGTAATACAGACATTTTTTATAAATTACTTATTCAATATAAGAAGCGATTTCTTTAGCTAAAGCGACTAATTCTTCTGGATTACCTTGCACTCTAGCATGGTCTTGTCTTTTTTGACCTTTATAGACAGGCACCATATGGCAATGCAAATGAAATACAGTTTGACCAGCTGCTGCATGATTAAACTGGCTAATAATTAGTCCATCTGCATTAGTTGCTTTCATCAAGGCTGGTGCAATTTTTTTACATGTGCGCATACAAGCTGAAATAGCCTCATCACTTATATCGAAAATATTCTCTGCACCTTCTTTTGGCAATACTAATAAATGTCCTTCTGCCTCAGGCATGATATCCATCATCACATAAGTATCATCATTTTCATAAACCTTATATGAAGGTGCTTCACCTTTGATGATTTTTGCAAAAATATTATCGTTTTGGTATGCCATTTCAACCCCTTTATATTAAAAATTAAGAAAAACAGCTTATGCACAACCTCTATGATAGCTTAATGTGGATAAGTCGTGACTCAGATCTGTCTAAATGACAAGCCTAGAAAAAGTCAAAAAACGATCCACTTAAAAGTAAGGTTTCAATGACATCTTTTTCCTTAAAAAAAATACTCTTAAGTTATTGTTTTAAAAGTATAAAAATGACTTACCCCAGTTATCCACAGAGCATAATAATAATAAGAGGTATTAATAACTAATAATGTATTAACATTGAGCTTTTTAAACTAATCAAATAGTAAGAAAATTCATCTTGATATTTAAAACCAGAAATAAATAAAAAAGGCATAAAGAGATTAAGTAGTTAAGCTGAGGTAGAGCCTATAAAAACATATTTAATGTGCTCCAACAGAATAAAAAGAGTCTTAAAAGACAAAATCCTAAGACTTTTACTGAAATAACGTTAATAAAAAATCTTCAAAATTATTTAAGGTTTAGTCCTTTATTTAAAATAGCCCTTTTTTTTATTAAATAATACAAACAAAACACATAACAACCCAAACTTCTTTGGATTATCTTGTCGTCAATACAGTCTAAAAGATACTAAATATCGAAGAATAATCAAATTAATCTATACAATGCTGCTCGAAACACTTTTCACTAGGTCAATCATTGTCTGAAATTAGGAACTTTTTCTCTAAATTCCTAATTAAATTAAGATTAAGAGGACGTTATTGTGGATAACTGTTTTGCTTATTTGGGTTAAACATCCATTAACCAAAAGTGTTAACAATTGTCCACTTTTAGATAAGAAAAAAATGGCAGCTTTTTCCAATAATATTTTAAAGTTAAGTTATTGTATTTTTATAGTAAAAATGACTTATCCCAGTTATCCACAGAGCATAATAATAATAAAAGGTATTAATAATTAATAATGTATTAACATCTAACTTAAATTTGTTTTAAAAGCTCAATTGATTTATCTAAAGTTTCATCACTCTTAGCAAAACAAAAACGTAAAATTTGATTATTTGCATCTTTTGATTTTGTATCACGATAAAAAGCTGATACAGGAATTAAACCAACACCTATTTCTTTAGTTAATTTAATAGCAAAATCAGCTTCTAATTCATTTGAAATTTCACTGTAATCAGCTAATAAGAAAAAAGTACCATCACTAGGAATTGGTTTAAACTTAGTTTCCTTTAAACCATTTAAAAGCAAGTCATGTTTTTTCTCATAAAAATTAGATAAATTCAAATAATGTGAAGGATCTTTCATGAATTCAGCTAAAGCAAACTGCATTGGTGTTGGAACTGAAAAAACTGTGAATTGATGTATTTTTCTAAATTCTGTTGTTAATTTTGGTGGCGCTATACAGTAACCAATTTTCCATCCAGTGTTATGGTAGGTTTTACCAAATGAAGAGATAGCAAATGTCTTAGCTCTTAGTTCCGGATGAGTTAGGAAGCTTGAAAAGCTTTGCTTTTTAAATACAATATGTTCATAAACTTCATCTGCAATCAAAAAGATATTTTTATTGCGAGTTATTTCAGCCAAAATATTTAAATCTTCTTGTTTTAAAGTAATTCCAGTTGGGTTATGTGGAAAATTTAAAATAATCAACTTGGTTTTTTCATTAATAGCGTCTTTTAATTGTTGCCA
>JAAZFO010000142.1 GCA_012511695.1 Erysipelotrichia bacterium
CTATTAAGACATCAGCTAAACCGACGATGATGCGGTTGCGTTGAGGAAAATTAACTTGTTTAGGTTCAACTAAAGATGGATATTCACTAAGTAATAAATAATTGTTTTTAATCTTTTCATATAAATGCCTATTTTCTGAGGGGTAACAGTAGGCGATGCCCGAACCTAAAATAGCAATCGTTCGTACACGATGATTTAAAGCAGCTTCGTGGGCTAAAGTATCAATTCCTCGCGCTAAACCAGAAACTAAAATACAATCTTTAGGCATTTCACTGAGAATTTTTTCGGTGACTTCTTTTCCATAATCACTAGCTTGACGCGAACCCACGACGGCAATTGTTTTTTGTTGATCACCTAGTAAAGTGATATCACCATAATAAAAAAGGACCAATGGAGGACGATAAATTTTTTTTAACTTTTCCGGATAATCGTAATCAAGAAAAGTCATCGTTTTACATTTTAAGCTATTGCACACTTCTTCCACCACTTCGTAAGGTGTCTCGATGTCTTCTTTTAATTGAAGAGCGGTGAGGACTTTACCAAAGTCTCCTTGGTATTTGACCGCTAAATAAATTAATAACTTGCGGGAATTAGAACACACTTGCGCCATAAAAAACCTCCTATTTATCCAATAGGGAAGACTTAAACCTTTTGTCCAAAATTTAAAGTAGAGGAACCTTTTTATATAAACAAGCTTTTACCGGTCCATAAGAAAAGCGGTGTAGGTGTTTGATCGGTCCATAACGCTTCAGAGCGTCCAGATGTTGTTTAGTGGCGTAACCCTTATTTTTATCGATGTGGTAAAGAGGATATTTTATAGCGAGTTTTTCGCAATAACGATCACGCGACACTTTTGCCACAATTGAAGCAGCAGCAATTGATTGCGATAAGGTATCACCATGAATAACCGCGACGACTGGAACCGTATCACTAGATATTTCCAGCGCATCAGTCAAGATCAAATCATACTCGTGATTTAGTTGAGCAATCGCTTTTTGCATCGCCAAGCGTGAGGCATTTAAAATATTGATTTTATCAATTTCAGTAGCCTCAACAGAGGCGACAGTATAAGCGAGTGCGTGTTTAGCAATCATTTCAAAAGCTTGTTGGCGTTTTTTTTGACTTAATTTCTTAGAATCATTAATCAAAGGCGAAGTGAAATCACGGGGCAAAATAACAGCGGCAGCGAAAACTGGTCCCAGCAAGCACCCTCTACCAGCTTCATCAGTGCCGACGATAACTTCGTAACCTTCATTATAATATCGTTGATCTAAATCAAGGCTCATAATGCTCCAATGAAATTTTTCCTAAGAGTCCATCTTTAAATTCTTTAAGGAGCAAAGTTTCTGCGCGCAATAAGTCATTTTGTCCAGAGGAGTCCACTAGTTTACGCCTTAAGGCGATTTGATTTAAAACGTCTGCACATTCACCAATTTCCGCAATGCCGAAACGTTCCATTAAAGCATGCGGATATTTGAGTTTAAGAAAGTTTAAAAGTTTTTCACTCAGTTTTTCGTTCGGCAATATATCTTCTCTAATCGCGCCAATTAAAGCCAAGTTCACGGCTTTTTGCTCATTGTCGTAGTTCATCGGAAGTATGCCTGGAG
>JAAZFO010000018.1 GCA_012511695.1 Erysipelotrichia bacterium
ACAGTACACTGAGCAATATGCTTTTCTCTTTTCTCTTTATGAGCAATTGATAAAAAAAGGAGGGCAAAGAGATGGCACTTAGTGATTTTCAAGCGCGCCAAGTCGTGATGAATGAGTTAAAAAAGAACATTTTCGTTGTCGCTGGTGCGGGCAGTGGTAAAACTTCTATTTTGATTAGTCGAATGGTAAGAATGGTGGAAGAAGGCTACGACATCACTAAAATTTGTACGATTACTTTTACTGTCAATGCTGCGGCGGAGTTTTTATCTCGTTTTAGTAGCACTTTGCAAAAGCGCAGCTTCCAAACATTAGATGAATACCGACTCGATAAAAATACTTTGTTGCCTCCACCGACAAAGCTTTCCCGAAAGAGATGTAGCGAAGCTTTGAAAAATATTGATTTAGCTTTTATGGGAACTATTGATGCATTTTGTCAAAAATTAGTTTCTGAACATCCTTTTGAGGCCCAAGTTCCCGCCGCCTCTTCTTTGGTTACTGATGAAGAGTTAGTCGATTTATATCCAAAAGAATTTGAAAACATCATCAATGGTGTCGCGCCTTATAATGCCCCAAAATTACAAACCGCTTTAGCGGATTTCCTCGAACTTAATGATCGGCCCGCTGAACTCTTTAAGGCGAGTATTAAAGAAGTGATCGATGCTTCATCTTTGACCATTCAAACACAAGCTTCTCATGACCCCGCAAAGCCATTAGAAGCTGCTTATCAAGCTATTTTATCCCGCTATCGAGCGGATTTACTTTCCGATTTAAAAGAGCTCTACACTTATGGTGGGGCCGCCATTAATTTTGCTATTGAACTACCTTTATATGAAAAAAGTCAAGTGGGTTGGCAAAATTTTAATAACAATCAGAGTTTATTATTAAGAGACTGGGACCTAAAAAAACTTAGCTTTATTGCCTACCAAATTGAAAGACTAGTGAGCAACTTGCACTTCAGTGAAGACCCAGAGTTAGCTATCACTCAATCTTTTAAAGCCTTTAAATTTAAAAAACTTACTAGTAGAGACGGACACAAAACGATTTATTATAAACTCGATACAACAGATGAAAATCGCGTCGCGGCGGTTTTCAAACAAGAAGTCGAGCAACTGATGTACGATTATAGTTTACCTTTCTTGGTGCAAGCCGCTATTTTCATCCGAGAAAAGTTTAAAAAAGAAGGCCGACTATCATTTAATCAGTGGTTATTAGTCATCAAGAATGTCTTGAAGGAAGATAAACGCCTCCATAACGGAAAATTAATTAATCACATCACTAATCGTTATCAATATTTTATGCTTGATGAATCGCAAGACACTTCGCCTTTTCAAACGACAATTTTTGAGCTATTGAGCAAACAGATTCCAGGAAAATGCACGTTGTTCATCGTCGGCGATCCTAAGCAATCAATTTATCGTTTTAGGGGTGCGGATGCAGAAGCTTACGCTTTAACAAGAAGTAAATATACGCCAATTGAGAGTCTTGATGAAGTGGACTTGTTTACGGATATTCAAGTAGAACTATTAAGAAACTTCCGCTCTAGTAAAGAGATGAAAAACTATTTTAATAATGTTTTTGCCTCACTAGATAATTATACTACTATTGAAATTAGCGAAGATGAACCTGACACCCTTTACCATAGTGGAGCCTATAGTTATGAATCCGAACAATTAATTCCGACTATCCAAGGGATGGTTGCGAATTCAAATTACCAGACCTTTGATCGTAAGCTCGGTCACTTTCGACAATTACAATACGGTGATTTCATGGTTATTACGTATACAAAAGGTCACCAACAAACTATTGCGCAAGCATTAAGTGAGGCGCATATTCCGTATAATTTAGAAGGAGATAATGTTTTTGCGCAATCTGATTTAGTCAAATCGATTTACGCGATTTATACTTATGTAGCCAATAAAGACACCGCTACTTTTTATAATTTATTAACCTCTTCTTTTGTCGGTTTGTCTCCAAAAGAAAGCTTGATGCTCACTAAAGAAAGTGATGAAATTCCATTACTAGAAAATAAAGAAGCGCAAATTAATTTTATCAATGAGTTAGTTAAAAATAGTCATTCGTTAAACCCATTGACATTTTACCACCGTATTTTAGAAAATCTTGCTTTGTTCCATGCGGATAAAATGGATAAAATTCATTATTTATTTTTCATTGAAGAAAAAATCAAAGAAGCCTTGAGTTCTTTTAAAATTGCCTCTATTAAGGATGGCGATAGATTTTTAAAAGAGCTCCTCGTCAATAAATGCGAAAGAGTTTCGGCGATTGCCTATCAACCAAATGCTATTTATCTTGCTAATTTACATAAGGTTAAAGGATTAGAAAGTCCAGTTGTGATTTTGATTAAAGCTGGAGCGTCAACTAAAGGGCCGCAATCGCGTTTAGATTTCAACAAACAAGAAAGCTTTTTATTTAAAATCGGAGCGCGTGGACAGTTCGGCAACTCCTTTTATTTCAGTGCTAATGCCGCTGATTTTATTGAGGAGAGCAAAAAAGAAAAAATGACTCTTGATCAAGAAAAGAAACGCCTTGAATATGTGGCGGCAACTCGCGCTAGAGATTATTTGTTAGTGCCTGAGAAATCAGGAGTGTGGAAATCCTTATCTGTTGAACAAGACTTTGTCTTGGAGCCAAGAAATAATGGCGAGATAGACAAGCCAGCTGTTTATAAACCATTTTCTGACTATCAATTTAGTATTAATTTTAACAAGCCAGCTATTTATCGCCTCATTAAACCGAGCGCTTTACATGGGGATTTTAAAGTTGATAAAATCGCTGAAGAAAGCTTACTTGATGATAATGAAAAACTTTATGAGACATCAGCGACTGTCACGGGGACAATAGTCGACCGCTTGATGGAAAGACTAGCGTTAGCCTTGCCTGATAAACTGCCCTCACAACCCCTTGTTCAAGCTATCCTTTATGAATATGGTTTAGCTACTGGCTCAGCTTATGAAACCATCCTAAAAGATGTTTACGAAACGATTGTTTTAAAAGGTGGCTATCCGCAACTAGCTAATCAGGGGACACAAGATATTTATGGTGTGCTCAAAGATGCAAAGAAAATTATGTGTGAAGTGCCATTTTGTTATTCAGACGGTCAAGACATGATCAATGGTTTTATTGATTTAATATATGTTGACCATAGTGGTTATCACATTATTGATTATAAAAGCGATCTTGTGCTAGGAGAACATCAAGCGCAACTCAGCGCTTATAAAAAAGCAGTAAAAGCGATGTTTAATATCGACGCTGACGCAAAGCTTTACCATATAAAAGTTAAATAAAAAAAGATACTCAGTAGAGCGCTTTGGGTATATACAGTTATATAGCTAACTACAAAACTATGTAAATAAGACGATTATGCCATTATTTTGACTGGTGCATATTAATAAAGTTCAAAAATGCATTCACTTGTTTTTCTAAAAATGTCAGACTTTTACTATTGAGCGCTAGATAACCTTCGGCATCAAGTTGTTGATGGGCCCAAGGCACCGCTACACGTGGGCGATTCATAATCGTCATGTTAAGAAAACTAATTAGAGATACTAAATGATCTTGGGCAACAATTGAACCTGTTTGACTTAACGACGCCCCGCTATATGTGACTAGTTTACCAGCGAGAACATCTGGCTCTTTTTCGCTAATTGGACGCGATAACCAATCAATTATATTTTTTAATGCACTTGGAAAAAAGTGGTTGTGCTCTGGAGTGAAAATCCAAAGAGCATCACTACTTTTAACTAAGTCTCTAACTCTAGCAACTGAAGGCGGAGTAGGAAATTCGATGTCTTCATTAAAAATAGGAACATCTCCGTATTCAAGTATTATAAAATCAGCGCGATCTCCGATCATTTTTTGCGCATATAAGGCTAATTGACGGTTGTATGAATGCTTTCTTAGCGAACCAATAATGGCGAGAATTTTGATTTTTTTCATAATGCATACTCCTATAAAATGTTTTTGGAATATTTAAAGTGCTCGTTATGTTTATTTATAAATGATGAGTAAATAAAAGGAAGTTCATAACTCCATAAGGTTAGTTTAACTTGTTTTATATCGGCGCACAAATAAACTGCTTTTTTACTTAGAGCTAACCTTTGTTAAGCTTTATCTTTTTTTACTTCCCCAAAAATAATAAGATTAAAAATGTGATGAAAACTATTTATTTAGCGGGCGGTTGTTTTTGGGGCTTGGAAAAGTATTTTTCTTTAGTTAAAGGAATATTTAAGACTGAAGTTGGCTACGCTAATGGAACAATTGATCGCCCTTCTTATGAAGATTTAAAATCTGGTTTAGATGATGCGGCGGAAACCGTTAAAATCGAGTATGATGACTCTATTATTTCTTTGGAAAAAATTATTGAACTATATTTAAGAGTGGTAAATCCTTACTCTTATAACGAGCAAGGAGGAGATAAAGGAGTGCAATACCGGACGGGTATTTATTTTACTGAGGCAACAGAAAAATCCAGCATCATAAAATATTTGCAGCAAAACATCGAAGAAACTCATCATATTGAAGTTAAACCCTTAACTAAATATTTCGCTGCTGAACAATATCACCAAAACTACTTGGATAAACATCCACAAGGTTATTGTCACATCGATATGACTAAGTTGCGCACCGATGAAATGAAATAAATTTGCAAAGCAACGATTATTTTATTAAAATAAATTGCTTGGGGTCGTATTGGTTTCGACCGAGAATGGTTAGTCTCTAACTGCAGTCGTGTGATGACGTAAACATCAAAAATAAAATAACTAACAATAGTTATATGAGAGCTCCTAGAGCTCAATCACTCTGCTTAGCTTAATTTAGCTTTTCCGCTATAGGATCCGACGCATTGCGCCGGGCAGAGCACCCCCTAAGGTTTTCTCCTTTCACGCTTAGCCAGGGTGTCATAACAAAAGGATAGGTGTCTGGAGTCGATAAGTTACCAGCGCTGAAAATTTGTTTATCTCGCACGTTGGAACTAGTCGATATGTGAGAGCGTGTTAAATTACGATATCGTCTAAAC
>JAAZFO010000143.1 GCA_012511695.1 Erysipelotrichia bacterium
CGAATC
This sequence comes from Erysipelotrichia bacterium, assembly GCA_012511695.1. Taxonomy (GTDB): domain Bacteria; phylum Bacillota_I; class Bacilli_A; order RFN20; family CAG-826; genus RUG14515. The sequence goes on from JAAZFO010000143.1 coordinate 7, forward strand.
CAGTATTTCTTCTAATTGAGAGTGGGTTAAGTTCACGAGAACCTCCTTTTTTATTATTATAAAATCAATTTGGAGATTCTCTTGTTTTTGTCAAGAGAGACACACTGTTTGGGACGGTCCCGGAAATGTATAGGTAGTCTCAATGGAGAGGTGTTTAATTGGTTGGTTTTTTGGACAGGCACAATGCGTTGTCCGTACGAGCAAAATGGGATTTTGGTTAATGTGTGGTATAAATTTCGGGGAAATTTATGATTGATTTGTTTTTTTGGTTGGTGAAGTTTGTCTGTTGGAGTACAAGTCGGAAACTTGTACATACGGGAGTACAAGTCGGAAACTTGTACATACGAGGTTTAGCTGATCGATTAATGATACGTTTTTTGGATAAACCTGGCGGTTTATATTAGGACAAGCACAAGGCATTGTTAGAGTCGCTTCGCGAAGTGAAAAAGTGAACGAGTGAGTAGTGCTTACCATCTCGAAAACAGATACTCGTCGTTTTAAAAATACATACAACAAAACTTGGAAATCAATAATGTACCACTCTCATTCATGCAAAACTCTGTGGCTCTCTGTGCTCCTCTGTGGTTAATTTTAAAAAAGTTCGTTCAAGTTCGTTGTCGTTCGCTGTTAAAATGTAGTTCGTTCAAGTTCGATGTAGTTCGCTGTTAAAATGTAGTTCGATGTAGTTCGTTGCAAAAATAAAAAAGATAAAATATTTACTTGACATAATACCCAAAAAATTGTAAAAAGGTAAATAAGACTAAAACATATGCTTTTAACAAAGCAGTGCGAAGGAGGATAGAGCTTGGCAGGCAAAAATAGACATCTTAAATTAAGAGAAAAACCTGCAAGTTATGGGCTTGGCATCAACGCAACAAGGAGCGTGTTTCCCATATTTGACTCAATAAGTCCAGAGCAAAACAATATTCAGTTAGAAATCTTTGACGATAATTTATTCATTTACGGAAATTCATTGCTCGCAATTTTACTAAAAGACCGAACAACAGGTAAAAATATCATCTGGGCAACCGATGATTATCTGACTTTAGGCAGTATCTATAGCAAAGAAAACGAGATTCAACTTGATAATATTAACAGCGATAACCAAAAGTTTATTAAACCTCGCATAACAAAGTCTTATGAAAAACAAAACAATCGGACACGCGAAAAAGCAGAAGTTTTTACCCCATCATGGGTTTGTAATCTGCAAAACAATCTAATTGACGAGGCATGGTTTGACAGAAAAGATGTTTTTAATAAAACAGAGGGCAAAACTTGGGTCACCAATAATGAGAAAATCATTTTTACAAATGAAAAAAATAAAAGCTGGCAGGATTATGTTGATGCCAGACGCATGGAAATAACCTGTGGTGAGGCTCCTTATCTTGTGAGCAGGTACGATACTGTAACAGGTGAATCGATAAGTTTAAACTCACGAATCGGGCTTTTGGACAGGAAATTGCGGGTAGTTAATGAGAATACAAATAACGAAGAAGAATGGTATCAGTGGACACAGCGTGCATTTCAAAGTACATATGGCTTTGAATTTCAAGGAGATAATTTACTCTTAGCACGTGAAAATCTCCTGCTTACTTTTATCGACAATATAAGATATAAATTGGGAAGAGAACCGAACTTGGTCGAGCTGAAAAGAATTGCGACTATTATATCCTGGAATATTTGGCAGATGGATGGACTGACCTTTACGATCCCATTGTCTGAAGAAATAGATGATGATTATATGCAAATTACTTTGGATGATTATCTATCTGGCGATGCTAAAAAAAGAGAACCTAATTTTTGTAAGATCAAGGACTGGCGATCGGGTAAGATTGTTGAGTATCGCAGTTTGATTGAGGGTAACAGATATGTCTAAATCTTTGGGAAATCCATTTCAATATAAGCTGATTTATGTTTTTCGCATTAACAGTGATACGCATAAAGGCTTGGTGAAAATTGGGGAAGCGACGATTAAAACCGATTTGTCAATCGATAATCTGCCTCCCAACTCTAAGCTTTTAAATCAGGCTGCCAGAGAACGAATACGCCAATATACCAATACTGCTGGCATTGATATTGACTTATTGCATACAGAGCTTGCAGTCAAAACTGTTATTAAAGAAGACGGCACACAAGTAATAGAAAAATTTGATGATAAAAAAGTTCACAATGTCTTGGTCAATTCTGGTTTTAAAAAAAAGAAGTTCAAAAACTCGACAAGTATTGAATGGTTTGAGATTGACTTAGATATTGCTTTAAAAGCTATTAAAGCGGTGAAAGATGAAAGCTATAATATATCAGGGGCATCTGAAGAAAAGTCATATAGCCCGATAATATTTAGACCAGAACAAGAAGCTGCTATTGAAAAGACAATAAAGCAATTTAAGAAAAATAATACTATGTTGTGGAATGCTAAAATGCGTTTTGGCAAGACATTAAGTGCATTGGAACTTATCAGGATCTTGAAGTATCAAAAGACAATAATTATTACTCATCGACCAGTTGTTGATGATGGCTGGCATGAAGATTTTTGGAAGATATTTTATAAGTATGAAGAC
>JAAZFO010000144.1 GCA_012511695.1 Erysipelotrichia bacterium
ATGCAGCACAACCCGCTGTATGATAGCCGGACGTTTATATCGGGCAATCTATATCAGATCTATACTTATGTCAAAAACAGCGACAAAGAGGCGACCGGCAGTGTGGCGGGTGTTCTGCTCTACGCCAGGACAGATGAAACCACTACCCCGGATGAGGATCTGATGATTGGCGGCAACCGCATCAGCCTGAAAACCCTTGACCTGAATCGGGACTGGGAAGTAATAACAGAGCAGTTAGAAAACCTGTGCGAATGGTTGAAATGCGCCTGAGCACCACATGAAAAAAGTCTGTAACAAAAATCGATAGGTGTATTAGCATCCAGAATCAGAAACCGCCTCTTTTTTGTCCCCATTTATCACACCTACAAAGAAACAATTTTATAATTCACATGAAATATTCACTTTATTTTAAGAATCCGATCTTAATAGAATAATCTTGAGGATTCATTCCATTCTGCTACAAAGACTTTTTCCGGCATAAGGAAGTGAGAAACAAAGACGTCTGTTTCGTGTTCCCATCCTATGCAAACAGCTTGAATTTAACAAACTTTGCAGGATAATTAATTCTAAGGAATAAATATACAAAAGGATAGCTATTGTCCATATTTAGAAGGGGTCATGGCGCAAGTATTTTTAAAAGGTTCATCACATGCGCGATGGCTTTATAATCATCTATGATCATTCTGTCGGAGGTGACAGCTATTACAGTATTGGCGACGCTGTTTGTGTGCCGGTAATTGAATGGATTACAAAGTATTATTTAAACCCGGTAGTAAATGAGTTAATTAGAGGACGTTCATTGCGTTTAGACATGAAAGAGGCTTAAGCATGGAATTTAAAGAGAAAGCGCTAAAGGTATTTAAAATGTGGTATGAGAACTTGCCGGTTCACAAGCCCAGCGGCGGGCCGGGTGATATCGGAAAAATGCTGGAAGCCATTGGAGCGGCTGGTTTAGAACAGCTTAATGTTGACGAACGCATCGAAGTTCTCGAATATTTTCAATTGTTTTTGGTGGATAAGGTTCGTGAGTATCACAGTCGTCAACGTTTAAAGGCAGTGTATAACCCGTCACAAACCACCTGGCAAGCTGTTAATGATTTGCTTGCTTTAGCCCGCGAAACTGGTAAAGAAGGTCCGGTAGCGCAATATTTAATCGGCGCGAAGCTTCAACTAAGATTCCCTCACGTTAAGATCGGCAATGAATCTTATAGCACAGCGGACGATCAGTTAGGCCGGCCGGGGGATTTTTTGGTCGGCGACACTGCGTTTCATGTGACTGTGGCGCCCATGACGGCCGTTTATGAGAAATGCAAGCGTAATATTGAGGATGGATTTAGGGTTTACCTTTTGGTACCCGACCGGTCTCTTGTAGGCGCAAAACAAAACGCTGAAATGGTTGCGCCAGGAAAAATTACTGTAGAGTCCATTGAATCTTTTGTGGCGCAAAATATTGAAGAGCTATCCGTTTTTTCGAAAGATAGGATTATCGTAGGATTTCACCGTTTACTGGAAACTTATAACGAGAGAGTTAACGCCACAGAAGTAGATAAGTCCATGTTGATTGAAATCCCCAGGAACTTATTGAGATAAATTTAGTGAAAGATCTAAATTATTTCCTTAACTTGAACTATGAAATCAAAACAAGAAAGCTCACCAGCGAAGAAGGAGGCGGCTGGTATTGACCGCAAGGATAAAACAGGCAAAGATAAAGGGAGCTTCGTGATGCTTGATGAATGGCTTAAACTATTAGCTTATATCGTATTGTAGGTTTTGGTGCC
>JAAZFO010000213.1 GCA_012511695.1 Erysipelotrichia bacterium
TCTCCGACCAGTCCGATGAAGGCCAGAATGAAGACAATCGCGAAGATGGGCAGCGAAGCGGGGAGCATGATGAGACGGAAGGTTTGCCAGGGCGTGGCGCCATCGATGGCAGCCGATTCCTCCAGGGCAATGGGCAGGGAGTCGAAATAGCCCTTGATTATCCAGATATGGGTCGCGATGCCACCAAGATAGGCAAGAATTAGGCCGGGATGTGTATCGAGGCCGAGGGCGGGCACCCAATTGCCCAGAGTTTCAAGAATGGAATAGATGGCGATGATTGCCAGGACCATGGGGAACATCTGCAGAATGAGCAGACTGCTCAGCAGCGTTTCGCGTCCGCGGAATTTTATGCGGGCAAATGCATAGGCGCAGGTGGAGGACAGTGCCAGGATCAACGCAGCGCTAGTGGCGGAAATCATGATCGAATTCCAGAGCCAGCGCAGGACAGGGACGGAGGGGGCCAGCCAGGTGCCATCGGCTTGCTGGACGGGTTGGCCCAGGACCATGCGCCAGTGGTCCAGGCTGAAAGTTTCCGCCGTGGGCAGAATGCCGCCCGTGGCAAAATTGCCTTTGCGAAAGGAAATGGAGATGACCATGAACAATGGCACCGCCACCAGGGCGATGAAGGTGATCAGCGCGGCGTGGGCGAGCAGGAGGCGTCCGCGATAGGCTTTGCCGGCGACCATCACTTAGCTTCTTTCGTCAGGGCAGTTGCCGGGCGACGGGAAAACCGAAGCTGTTGCCAGGCCAGCACGGCCACGACCAGAAACAGGAGGGTGGCCACGGCCGAGGCAAAGCCAAAGCGGGCTGAGGAGTCCTTAAAGGCCATCCGGAAGGTGTAGGAGACCAGCAGATCGGTTGTGCCAGCGACGGTGGCGGAGCCCACAATGTCGGGCTTGCCGCCGGTTAGCAGGTAGATGAGCGAGAAATTATTAAAATTGAAGGCAAAGCTGGCAATGAGCAGCGGGAAGAGGGGGGGCATGATTTGCGGCAGGGTAATCTTCCAAAAGTTGGTCCAGGGGCCCGCGCCATCGATGGCGGTGGCTTCGTAGAGTTCGTCGGGGACGGCCTGCAACATCCCCGAGGCGATGATCATCATATAAGGATATCCCAGCCAGGTATTGACAATCAGGATCATGGCGCGGGCGAGGGCGGGATCGGTGAACCATTTGGGGGCGATGCCGAACAGGGAGGAGAGAATGAGGTTGATCTCGCCATAGCCTTCGTTGAACAACCCCTTGAAGACCAAAATTGGGATGAAGGCGGGGATGGCATAGGGCAGAATGAGCAGGGTGCGGTAGAGCGCACGTCCCCGGAGGGCCTTCCACTGCAGCACGCTGGCCAGGAAAACACCAATGCCAAACGTGATGGCGACGGATAGAAATGCGAAGGTTAGATTCCAGATGAAAATTTGCAAGAAGGGGCGGCGGATGGCCGGGTCGCGGAAGAGCAGACGGAAGTTTTCCGTGCCGATCCACACCCGCCAGCCGGGGCCGACGGGCTCGTGAGTTGCCGTGTCCACATAGTTGCCCCGCTGTTGATCGGGCACCAGAATTTGGCCGGTGACCGCATGGACCAGGGTGTCACCCTGCTCGTTCCACACGGGCAGACGAAATCCCAGGGCGCGCAGGCTGACAAGGCGGAGCGCGAGGGGCGAGCCGGGAGGGGTGAAGCGGGCTTGGTTAAGCCAGGGGCGAATGGCGATTAGCTCGCGAATGTCGAGGGGATCACCGGAGGGCGCAA
>JAAZFO010000145.1 GCA_012511695.1 Erysipelotrichia bacterium
CTGCACAATAATAATGAATATTTAGTATACGGGTTGGCAATCAGTGATTGTTCGGCATTTACAATTGGGTACACAAAAACCACATTATCTATCGATGAATCTTCTTATATTCTATTTGATTTTTATACTAATGATAACCACAGACTAAAAGGCTATTATAATTTTATCTTATACAAATATCGAAAATTATTACGTTCTAATAATATCTTAATTTATACAGCTCCTACAAATATTGGAAGACATAAAGGAATTATTAAATCAGGTTTCCTCGCTGTCGGACAGTACAAGAAAATAAATATGCACAAACTTTTACGATTATTGAAAATGAAACAGGTCCACATTTCCAAATCACATAAAAAATCGCTTGTTATGTAATAAATTATTTATTAATCATAAGCGGCCTAGTTCTTAAAGGCGCTTTTTGTTCCAAAAGCAAAACAATGTTTTGCCTTTTTTTAGCATTTTACTTAACGTTTGCCTCTCGATAAGTTGTCTTTTTATGTGTTTTATCAATCACTATTTTGATCATAAAAGTAATCCAAATTAAACTTACTATTGCACTTACAAATATGAATGTGAAATTATTAGCTAGAACCGCTATCTGAACAACGCTTACCAAAAGACGAATCATTGTTAAAATGATAAAACTTAATATTGTTATTATTGAAAGAGGAATGGCGAGGTAGGTGTTTTCTCGACCACCTTTCATCGCGTCTAAAATTACAATCACATCCAACACAAAAGATGCCACAGCAACAATGGTCAATAAGATGCTGTAAGTATTGTCGGCATTCGTTCTTTTGGTTGCATAAATTTCATTTATAACATTATATGTAGCATTGGCGACGTATTCATTGCCCTCACTAGACAATGTTAGAAAATCGATAATTGGATCATCACCTTGTGTGATGTAATCACCATAAACGGATTCAATGTAATCAATGATTTTAAAATTATCCGGAGTGAACGCAATTTGATAAGTAAAATCAATTGTCGCAGGAGAACTTACATAAACAATAAAATCGTCATACATATTCGTCAAATGAGTGACTAGTTCGTTTTTATCGAGTTTCGGAGAGGCAAAATTGTTTTCGGTTTCGACAATATTTTCATCTGTGTTAAAAATAATGTTGCTGACCGCATACGTGTGTTCGTCACTATCTTTGTATTCGTTACCAATCAATTCGTCGTAACTCGTATACCCTTCTTTGACCATAATTGAATTCGCAGATCGACTAGTGATCATGATTTCGTAATCGGCTTCATTTATTAAATCACTTGATTTTGAATATACAGGAACGTCTAGTCCGCTGAGCCTATTTAAATTTAAGGTCGAATCGGCAACGCTAATTCCTTTAAAATCAATTGTTTCCGAACCTTGCATGAAGGTTCTATCCACAATTTCTAGGTATGGATAAATATTTTCAAATTTTATGTGCTCTTCGCTTTGCCTTTGAAGAGTTAATAACATGCTCTCGGGCTGTTTTATGTCTTTGAATTGAACGAAAGGATCTTCGTTATTTACTTGCTCTTTATTAGCTATTTCCACAGCACTTTGTAAGAGCATTAGCTTGTTGCTATAAAAAGAAAAGGAAAAAGCAACAATTGATTGCAAGGTCAAAAATACAATGAAAAATGAATTGTTAGCTTTTTCTTTTCTGCTTGCAGGAATAATTTCCTTTGCTACTTTGCCAACTTCTTTTTCGTTAGTAACAGCGTTTATTTCAATTGCTGTTTTTCTTTCGGACTTTTTCTTTTCTCCAAAAACCAAAGACATTTCAATATTTTGGTTAGCGTTGTGCTTTCTCATTGAAAGATATTCTTGTTTTAAAGATTTTGGCCATGCTTTAACCACGCTGAATGCTTCAGAAAATGTTAATACTCTTTCATCACTATTATTTAACTCAACAAACTCATTTGGAAATTTTTTAACTTTTATTTTTACAAAAATATTTTGTACCCATATGGGGATAAGCAAGCATAACGTTTTTTTATCTTCTTTTTTATAACCTTCAGTGGAAATAACACTCACCAGCATCATTAAAATATAGGATTCTTTTGAAATCGATTGAACGCCAGTCAGCTGATCGAAAACTAGAAAAACAGCAAAAATGAGCATCCATCTTTTTAATTTTTCTATATTTTTATCAGTTGAAATGTTTTTTGATTTAAAGAAATATCTGAAAATAGGAACAAATATGACGGATTGAAACGAAAGCAATCCGAGAATGCCGTAATCAGAAACTACTTCGATATAATTATTGTGCGCGTAAGTATTATAAGAGGTGATATTGTTTTGAAACCCTTTATGCCCGTACCCGAAAAAAAGTTTTGTTAGAAATCCGTAAGCCCCTTCTTTTATCAAATTACTTCTAATAATAGATGAAGAGTCTGCCAATTTTGTTTTCCCACCGACAAATAAATAGAACATATCTTCAATTCTTGTGGAGATATACGAAAACATAGGCATTCTAAGGACAATAATGCCAATAATTAAAAAAATCGCAAAGATGGAAACAGTAAAATACCATTTTTTACGGCCAAATTTAATAATAATAGCAGCGATAAAAGAGACAAGTACCAACAAAATAACAGTTCTCGATCCTGTTGTAATTCCTAAAAAAGCGAAGAGAAGTAAATATATAAAACTTTGATATTTTTTTTCAAAAAATCCGTAATATAAAGAAAAAGCAAAACCAATACAGAAGAATCCGCCAACTCCATTAACGTTTCCAAAAGCATCACCTAATCTTTTAAAGTCTAATGAAATCAATTC
>JAAZFO010000146.1 GCA_012511695.1 Erysipelotrichia bacterium
CTTTTATAACCGTATTTTGTTCCATTATTTGAGCCCTCCAAATTCCTTGCCATCTCTATAAAACTTTAAGAAATAATCTTGAAGCGTTTCTTTTTTATTAGTGAACTCACTTAATTCATAACTAGAAAGATAGTCAACTACTTGATCGATATCATCATCGTGCGTCGAAATGAGAACTTCTAATGTGTTTGGATTAACTTCTAATACGTTAAAAAAAGAAATATCCTCATATTCTTGTATTAATTTTCGGTACTCTTCAATTTCGGCAAACTTGAGTTCATAAGATTTGTGTTTAGCATGTCTTAAGTCATTAGCGACAAATGTATCCATGATTTTACCTTCTTTAATAATGCTGATTCGGTCACAAGTTTGATCAACTTCATTAAAGAGGTGGCTGGACAAAAGAATAGTTTTTCCTCTTCTTTTTTCTTCTTTGACTAACGCGATAAAGACATCTTGCATGATTGGGTCTAGTCCGGAAGTCGGTTCATCAAGAATCAACACTTCAGGATCAGACATAAAGGCAGTAACAATCGCGAGCTTGCGTTTGGTCCCTAGTGACATCTGTTTCGTGTTCGCTTTTAAAAGCCGGTGGTCAAGTTCAAATAAATCACACAATTTCTTAAGTCTTTTTTGATCGCTCTTGCCCACGAGATCTTGCATCATCTTAATGACTTCATGACCAGTTAACCCAGCAGGAAATGCGAGTTCACCAGGAATATAGCCGACATGTTTTAAAATAGAGGCATAATTTTTAAATGTTTCTTTGCCAAAAATTAGAGTTTCACCACGGCCGGGATTTGAAAAACCCATAAGGTGGCGAATAGTCGTTGTTTTTCCAGCTCCATTAGGGCCCAAAAATCCAAAAGTCTCACCTTTTTTTATTTGAAAAGAGATATTGAAAACACCTCTTCCGAAACCATAGTCTTTTGTTAAATTTTTAACTTCAATAATTGTTTCCAAATAAATGCCCTCCTTCACATAAAACAACTCTATAGTCCATAAATAGACTGTAGTGTTGTATTTGTAACATGCTTATTGTAAAATAAAGTGCCCGACAAAATCAATAATCAAATAAGTTTATTGGTCCAATTTTGTTCAATGAAAGGAAAAAGCTCAATAATGGACAAAACACCGAAAAGGTATAGAAATTATATAAAAACAGAACACGCCATCAAGGAATCGCTGGTCGCTTTATGCAATGAAAAAAAATCTATTAATAAAGTTACTGTGCGGGAATTATGTGAAAGAGCAAATATTTCTAAAAGCACTTTTTATCTCCATTACGCGGATATCGAAAACATTTTTGAAACTGTCGGTGATAAATTTCTAATTACCTTTAAGGATATGTTTGATGAGCTTATTAAAAGTAAACCAGAAGATTTTATGGTTTATATTAATCAAGTCTTTGATTTTATTAATGAATCAAGCGAGCTCATTAAAATAGGTTTAACCCTAAATAAACCACAAAATTACTTTATTGATGGCCTTAAAAACCAATTAGAAAGAGCAGTACAAAATTCGCCATATTTAGCAGATACCAACATGGATAAAACGCAACTGCTAGTGGAAGTGAAAATTATCAGTTCAGGCATCATTGATTTTATCATCGATCGACTGCGCGAGAAAAAACCTAAACGGCTAGATAGGTACGCGCCTATAATTAATAATTTTTTAAATACCTGGGTTGCTAGTCTTGAAAATCGCAATCAATAATCTGATAAATTTATATTGTTGAAAGTTTTTTAAGATCAAACTAAAAACACAAATTCGTATGCGTTGTTATCGTCTCATCAACCTAAAAGAAAAATCCCCAAGAAATTTATTTTTCTTGGGGTTTATTACTCTTCATTACCTAATTTACATGGCAATTGAACTCGCTTTGGTGCCCGAGGCCGGAATCGAACCGGCACGGTATCGCTACCGCTGGATTTTGAGTCCAGTGCGTCTACCAATTTCACCACTCGGGCAACGAGTTAATTATAACTAGTGGTGAAACAAATTTAAATGAAAAAATGTGATAATTAATCGCGATTTTCACCGACATAGAAAATAGCGATTGAATCTGGGCCAATATGGGCACCTGTAATTAAATCATAATAATAGATTTTGATATTTTTAATTCCTTTTTCAATTAAATAATTTTTAAGAGAAATGGCTTCTTCTTCGACATCACAATGGGAAATATACACTATTTGATCGTCAGGATTTTTAATTTTTTCCACTACAGTATCTGCTAATCTGCGTATCGCTGTTTTACGGCCAAAAACTTTACCGGAAACCTCGATCGTTGATTTAACACTGCCTTTGAGCAAAAACCTGATATTAATCATGTTAATAAACTTAGCGACCAAGGCGGAAACTCGGCCTTTTTTAATTAAATATTTAATATCGCCAACCGTGAATTCACTGCGCACTTTAAATTTAAACTCTTCCGCTTCTTTAATAATAGCTTCAAAGTCCCAACCTTTCTTAACGAGTTCAGCAGCGCGTATCGCTTGTAGACCTTCGCCAAAACCCGCTGTAGCGGAATCAACGACATAAACCACTTCTTTTCCTTGTTCTTCGTTGATGATATCGCGAGCAAGACAAGCTGAATTATAAGTACCGGAAATACCTTTTGCTAAAGTAAAGCAGATGATTTGATGACCAGCGGCAATATCTTCCTTAAAAGCTTCGATAAAATCATTAGGGTTAACTTGGCTAGTATAGATGTTGCTATTATCACGCATTTTTTGGTAGAACTCTCTGGAGAATTGATCGGGATCAATATCATCGTCATAACAACGATAAGCGACTTCGTCAATCGTCAATTGCATACTCACGACTTTTATTTCTTTGTTAATTTTTTTTAAAACACTGGGAAACAAATTGCTTCCAGCATCAGTATATATTTTAATAGACATAACGAACCTCCTATTCGATAGTACTATAAAAAGAAAACCATTTTAAGTAAATCTACTGATTTAATAAATTTCTCTACTAAATAGAAATCAATTAGTAGATTATTCATAATCTAATTACCACAGTCTCTTAATTTTAAAACTAAAGAAAGTGCCCCTAATAATAGTCCTTACAACTGTTTATAGCAAATAATGACCTATTATTAGTAAAGAAAAGTCTTTTTTTACAGTCTTGTTCTAAGCAAAAAGACCAAATGGTCTTTTTTTAAGTTGGCGCGCTTGATGCGAGTCGAACGCATGACCTCAACCTTCGGAGGGTTGCACTCTATCCATCTGAGCTACAAGCGCAAGTATGTTTACTATAATACTATTCTTTTGGCCAGACAAATGTTGAATTTAAATTGTATTCACCATTGTCAATTAAGACATCGATACCAGTCGCGGATTTATTGGTAAGCAAAAGGAAAACGACCCACTCAACGACTTCTGTTACAGTCGCCCATTTTTTTAAAGGGGTGGCGTCCATAATTTGCTGCCAATACCGTGGATTATCTATGACGGGTGCATTAGAAGCCGTCAATACTCCGCCTAACGAAATTGAATTACAAATGGCACCGAGTGGCGCTAATCTGACGGCGCAGTTTTTCATATACCCGATGAGTCCAGCTTTAGAAGCGACATATTCAGGAAATTCAAAACCGCTGTGTGCAGATGCTGAGGCATTGAATAAGACCGCTTTAATCGCCGGCTGAAAAGCATATTTTTCAGTCACATTAATCGAACCCACTAAATTATTAGCGATATCGTGATCATTTTGTTTACCGGCATTATTAAAAATTAGTTCCACATCTTCTAATGGTGGCAATTGACGTTTTTTTGAAATATCGATGGTGTGGTGCGTATAAAGTGGGTGCGCAATTGAAGCGGGTAGCAAATCAAAACCGATGACCTCGTGACCAAGTGTTAAAAATTTTTCTGCGACCGCGTGGCCGATGCCACTGGCGCTACCAGTAATTAACATTTTCATTATTAGTTATCCTTATTTATATACTTTAAATATTGTTCACCAACACCAGTTTTATCCCATTTTTTAACGACGGCAAATCCGAATGGTGAAAACAATATTTCCATGACTAACTCTACCAAAGCGCCGAGCAGTGAGCAAGTAAGACATTGGACAAAAGTCCAAGAAAAACCGTCCATAAATATCGGAGCAAATACCATAAAAGTTAAAATTGAGAAAATTAAGTTATCAAAAAATTGACCGACAAAAGTAGAGACATAACTTCTCGTAAAAAACGCCATTTTGCTATCAGGTTTTTTCTTAAATAGGTGCCCAATTCCATAATTCAAATAATTGTTGATAAAAGCAGAACTTATAAAAGCGATCGCGCTACTTAATAAAATAAACCAAGTGCCACCGAGAATGGCATTAAAAGCTTGATAATCCCGGTGAGGGGTGGGGATAAGACTAACTAAATAAAAAATTAAACAAACTAATAAATTAACTAATAATGCAAAAATCGATATCTTGTTGGCGGCTTTTGGGCCGAAATGTTTGGTGACCATATCCATCGCTAAAAACGCAAACCAAGAAATAAAAAAACCACCATCGAGAGCTAAATAGGGGGTTTGGACGATCGTCTTGTTGGCCAAGATGTTCATGGTGACAACAGCGACCACAAAGAGCGACACTACCGAAGCGGGGATAGAGCGGAATAATAAACTAGTCGCTTGATATTGATGAGCGGTCCACTCTTTAAAAGAGCGACGCTTTAAAGGTTTTGATTTCATTTTTTCTCCTTAGTTTTGGTTTGTTAAGCGAAGGATTTAGAGGGCGAACTTCGCTAGGCCAAGCCTGACTTTCATTATAAATGATGTCGAACAATAAACAAGAAAAAGGACTCGATTACTCAAATCCTTATTCCTTTTTTTAATAGTAGTTTAGATTAAATCGTTTTCAACAATTAAATTGGCGTACGCTTCTCCTAAACGATAGCAGTCTTTCGTCGTGTAATGATAAATACCGTAACAGCCTCCGTAATTACCACCGTCGCGATTGCCACCGATTTCTAATTTCATCCCATTTGGTGTTTTAAATGAAGTATCGAGATAAAAATTCATCTCACTCTCTTCTGAGAAAGCAACTTTTTGATCATTTAATGTATCAACGCCACTTCCATAACTGAAGTTAGCCAGTGATTCAGGAGCATCATATATTAAAGCGTCGATAAAGGCGATTTGATCACCATCTTGATCATCAGCATAATCTTCAAATTCCGCGCGGAAATTACCGACGAGATGTTCTAAATCTTCAAAATATCTCGTACTGCCACAATCGGATTCTCCTTGATGCCACAGCAAAGCTTTAATTCTTGGTTCATAGCCCATATCCTCGATAAGTTGAAGCTTGTTATACGTATATTGTTCTAAAAGGGCGTAAAGTTGGTCTGTGGTTACTTGCTCTTCACTTCACCAAGAAGGGTTTTTGTTATGAAAACCACTGCCGGAAAAAGCACACTTGATAAAAAAGATTGGCCGGTCTTCTTCAGCATGGTCTTGTAAGGTATAGGCCATACCGATTTCTGGACCCATGTAGTTATCAGTATTACCCATCCCCACTTTTGTATCTAAAAATTTACCCGCCATTGGGTCGGTTTTATTAGAAGCGTGTGGGGTGATTGTCGTCCAGTTACTCCCTTGATATGGATAAAAACCATAATAGCTAGTCTGAAC
>JAAZFO010000147.1 GCA_012511695.1 Erysipelotrichia bacterium
ATGAAATATTTAATTGAACATCTCAATGAACATCACGAGCCAAAACAGATCATTATTTGTACCCTATTTGACAAGGTATACGCACGTAAAACCGAGATAGAAATTGATTATGTTGGCAAAGTGCTCGTAGAAGATTGCTTTTTAGTGGGCTACGGCCTTGATTATAACGAAATCGAAAGAAATACTCCGTACGTCTATATTGCCGAACAAGAAGATATAGATAAATGGAATGCGGAAATTCACAAATAATTATGAAGTTGCTAAAGGAGAAGATTTTAAAAGAGGGCCTTGTATTAAACAATGACGTTTTAAAAGTCGATTCTTTTATCAACCACCAAATCGACACGGCTTTAATCCGCGCTCTTGCTAAAGAGATCGCGGCTAATTTTAAAGCTGATCGTATTTTAACGATTGAAACTAGCGGCCTACCCATTGCTTTTGCAGTAGCAGAAGAAATGGGCAACCTTCCACTCACCTTCGCTAAAAAGAGCGAATCCGCGATTACAGGCACACATACATATATTACTGAAGTCAATTCATTTACTCGTTGTATCTCATCCGTGGTTACGGTGGATAAAAAGTACATTCAGGAAGGAGAAAGGGTTTTAATTGTCGATGATTTTTTAGCGGCAGGCAATGCATCTTTAGGCCTAGTTGATTTATGTAAACAAGCTGGAGCAAAAGTTGCAGGCGTGGCGGTTGCCATTGAAAAAGGTTTTCAAGGCGGCAGAAAAAAATTAGAAGGACTCGGAATCACAGTTTTTAGCGGCGCTAATATCAAAGCCTTTGTCGACAATAAACCAGTGTTTCAAGATGAAAAATTATTTTAAGTTATTTTTCTCAAGTATTGTTGGAGGCCTAGCGGTTGGCGTAGGCTCTTTTCTTTATCTACTGGCTAGTTATTATTTTCCCGATTCATTTACAATTGGAAAATTTGTGGCGACATCACTTTTTTCTACGGGTTTAATTATAATTTGCCTGTTAAATTTGGCCCTTTATACTGGACGTGTCGGCCTTTTTATCGATGAGCGGAGTAAAATCAAAGAAAGAATTATTGATTTACCGATTATTTTATTAGGAAATACCATCGGGGCTTTTGCAATCGCTATCTTATGCCATTTTATCTTTATTAATTTCACCGGTTTGCAAGATTTAGTGGTCACGGTTGCTAATAACAAAATTTCTTCAAACATGGTGTTTATGGAAGGCGTTTTGTGTGGCACGACAGTGTATATTGCTGTTTATTCTTTTAAAAACCTCAACAATTTTGCGATGAAAATTATCGGCATTATCGTTCCGATCGCCTTATTTGTGGCCACGGGCTTGCAACATTGCATCGCTAATATGTTTTTCTTTGGAATGGCTTTTAATTGGAACGTCGGTATGATTTGGAATTTAATCGTGGTCATTTTAGGCAATAGCGTCGGAGCTTTGTTCATCTGGGGCCTTGCGCGTCTATCGGCCCTAACGACAAAGAAATAAATTAAAATTACACAAACACCGTTAGGGTGTTCCGTTAACTTATTTTAAAAAAGAAAAACCCCGTTACGTCTTTGTGACGGGGTTTAAAATTTCACTAATTATCGGTCTTCTCGGAAGTACGACTGTCCTAATCCAGAGGGCGCTTTGCCCATTCGTTTAGAAAATATACTAGTCAAGATGAGAATGACAATCGTTGCCAAGTAAGGTAATAATTCGATAAGTTTTTTATCAGGACCAGAAACATTTAGGTATTTTGGGAAAATGTAAAGGAAAGCGAATAAGAACGAGCCGCCGATACCTATGTTTGTATTCCACATCGTAAAAATCACTAAAGAAACCGCTAACCAACCGTAAGCGTCAACGACATATTCAAAAGCCCCGGTAGTGCGATCAAAGAGGTAGAACATACCGCCTAAGCCAGAAATAGCGGACCCAATAATCGTCGCTAAGTAGCGATAGCGATCAACGCTGATGCCTACCGCATCCGCGGCAGCGGGGTTTTCACCTACCGCTCTTAAAGAGAGGCCGACCCTTGTTCTTTTCATCACGACAGCAATCGTAATGGCCAAAGCAATACCTAAATAAACAAGAATACCATAAGAGAAAAAGAGTTGAGTAAACCAGTTGGTCTCAATAAAGCTTGTGGGAAATAAAGTCGTGATATAACGATGGGCGATAGTTGAAAAACCAATCGTAATTTGTCCATCCATCATCGAAGTAACAAAAGGATATAAACCGACGCCCAGCGTAGTTAGGGCGAGACCGGTAACGTTTTGGTTGCACCGTAATGTCACCGCGAAGAAAGAGAAAAGAGCACCCGCTGCACCCGCAAAGAGCAAACAGAAGAGGACGGGCATCAAAAGTGATAAGAGCCAGTTAGCGTTACCAGCGCCACCAATTGCGCTTAAGTAAACGTAGGCACCAACTGCGCTACCCATAGCCCCGATACACATAATGCCGGGCGTTCCCATGTTGAGATGTCCGGATTTTTCGGTAATGGTTTCGCCGGCGGAGCCAAACAAGAAAACTGTGGAAAAACGGATTGAATCAATAATAATAGTTAAAAACATTACTTATTTACCTCCTTGTAAATCGGCGTCTTCGAGTTTTTTCTTTTTGGTAAAGACATTGAACTTGACTTGAAAATTAATGAAAAATTCGCTAGTTAAAATAGCCAGGAAGAAAAGGCCAGAAAGAACTTTGCCGACTTCTCCACTATAACCTAGGTTGCCTGCGGCATGGCTGCTACCAGTGGAAATAAAGGAATTTAGGACAGCATAAAGCATCATCTCTAAAGGGTTAAAGTGTCCGAGCCAGCTGATCATCACTGCCGTAAAGCCACGACCGCCAACGATCGAATCGCTAACCGTGTGGCTCGCACCAGAAACAATTAAAAAGCCCGCAATACCGCACACTAAGCCACAAACTAGCATCGTTCTAATGGTGACAACTTTGACATTAATGCCGACATATTCAGCAGTTCTTTCACTGCCGTTGATGACGGATATTTCATAACCGTGCTTACTAAATTTTAAATAACCCCAAATTATAACGACTAAAATAATAATAATAATAATGTTAATAATATATTTGTATCCACCGATTTCAGGCAACCACCCGATTCTAGTTTCCCGGTTGATAATTCCAATAGCGGTACCAGTTGGTGCTTTATATCTCAAAGAGAAGGAAGCGACAATTCCGATAGCCACGTAGTTCATCATTAAAGAAAATAAGGTTTCGTTAGTGTAGAACATCGCTTTAAAGAAGGCGGGGATAAAAGACCAAACCATGCTGAACAAGGCCGCGACCACGAACATCAATAAAAGAGCGACAATATTAGGCATTGAAGGAGCGACAAACTTCATAATAATCGCAGCGCCCAAAGCGCCCATTAAGACTTGACCTTCCGCGCCGATGTTCCAAAATTTCATTTTAAAAGCTGGAGTAATGGCGGCAGCGATCAAGAGCAATAAACCGGCATTCCATAGGGTGGCAAGAATCGTATTTGTCGAATACATCGTGCCCTCATACAAATAAACATAAAAATCAAGAAAACTACCAGGAGCGACGATGGTGGAAATTAAACCACACAATATTAAGGCGCCTAAAATAGAGACAATTTTAACGATGACGGTCGTTTTTTTAGTGACATCACTCCGTCGAGAAATATGGACAAATGGTTTTCTGACAATTGTATTTTCATGAGCCATTAGCGGTTTCCTCCCTGATGTTTTGGGTCATTAATAAGCCCACTTCTTGTTTAGTGGTTGTCCGACAGTCTAAGACGCCCGCTACTTCGCCACCTCTTAAAACCAAGACGCGATCGCACAATGCTAAGATAACGTCGAGATCCTCGCCGACATAAATAATGGCGGTTCCGCGATTTTTTTGCTCGTTTAAGAGTTGATAAATGAGGAAAGATGAGGCGATATCAAGGCCACGTACTGGATAAGCAACCATCAAAACTTTGGGTTCTGAAGAAATTTCGCGCCCAACTAAAATCTTTTGGATGTTGCCTCCAGAAAGCTTTTGTACAGTGGTAGTTAAATTTGGAGTTTTGACTTCGAGTTGACCGACGACTTGTTCGGCGAGCTGCTCGGGTTGGCGTCGGCGCACAAAAATACCTCTACCTTTTCTAAAACTCCGCAACATCATGTTGTCAATGATGTCCATATTACCGACTAGCCCCATGCCGAGGCGATCTTCTGGAACGAACGATAGGTTAATACCTAAATCACGGATTTCTATCGGCTTCTTACCCTTTAAATCCATAATTTCATCTTCATAGAATAAAACTTCTCCATTGTTAACCATTTCAGTTAATTTTTTGTTGCTAATACCAGTTAAACTCAGAGGTTTTTTCCCATCAGTGCCTTTTAGGTAAAATTTATTTTCTGAAGCGAGAGCTCTAATTTGTTTAATAGTTTTATGATAGAAAGTTACGGGTTGATTTTCTTTAGGGTTGTGAAAAATAATTGTGCCGTCGGTATTTTTATTTAGGCCAGCAATCGTTTCTAATAGTTCTTTTTGGCCACTACCAGAAACGCCAGCAATTCCAAGAATTTCATTGCCGTTGATATCGATATTAATGTTTTTTAAGACATGTTGGCCATCACGATTAACTAATTGCAAGTTCTTAATTTTCAAACGTACTTTAGAAGCCGGAACTTCACTGCGATGGATATTTAAATCGATTTTACGACCGACCATCATTTCCGTCAAAATTTCTTCATTAGCGTTTTTGGTGAGAATGTCACCAGCCACTGCACCCTTACAAAGAACGACAACGCGATCACTAATTTCTAAAACTTCGTTTAATTTATGGGTAATAATGATAATTGATTTGCCAGCTTTTTTCATATTGCGCATCACTTGAAACAAGTGTTCGGCTTCTTGTGGGGTTAAAACGGCAGTCGGTTCATCCAAAATTAAAATGTTGACGCCCCTGAAAAGGATTTTAATTATTTCTAAAGTTTGCTTCTCGCTTACAGACATGGTACTTACCATTTGCCACGGATCAATTTTGAAACCGAATTTATTACAAATGTCTTGCATGCGTTCAGCGCTAAATTTTAAATTAAAACCTTGATATTTGACACCTTCCTGTTCTGAAAGGGCACGATAGTCCTTACTTTTTAAGCCCATAACAACGTTTTCTACAGCGGAAAAAGTGTCGACTAATTTAAAGTGTTGATGGACCATACCGATCCGATATTTATAGGCATCAGCGGGAGATTTAATCTCAACTCTCTCGCCGTGATAAAAAATCTCACCTTCATCAGGATAATAAATGCCGGCTAAAACATTCATCAAAGATGTTTTTCCGCTACCATTTTCTCCTAGCAAAGATAAAATTTCTCCGGAGTATAATTCAAGATCAACGTTTTGATTAGCGATGACGCGACCAAACGATTTACTGATTCCTTTTAATGTAATTGTTAATTCTTTTTTCATAATTCAAAATTTATTTTAGCGGGGTGGTTGGCCCCGCTAAAATATTATATTTTCATTAATTTATAAAATTGATGGTGGTTTAGGCTAGATCGTCAAGAGGGTTGATACCATCGATGATGACATCGAAGTAAGGAGCAGAACGATATTCTGACTCGTGATAATACCCATCGGAAACGAATAAGGTGCCTTCTGGATAATCAAACGTCCATTGTTTGCTTGGTGCCATGTTGGCCTCACTTGGAGCTTGACCGTCAACGGTAAATTTACTAGTGTCGAACACCTTTAAGGTGCCGGCTTCTAATTTGCTCTTGACTAGATCAACTTCAGCTTGGGTGTCGGGAGCGACACTATCGCCGAGTTCAGAAATTTCCACTGAACCTTCTGCAAAGCCACCGCACCAATCGGCAGGGATGACTTCTTCATCAAGAACGGTTTGCACGACAAATTCATAATATGGAGACCAGTTAATTTTGGAAGAGACCAAGAATGTATTCGGGGCCACGGCTTTGGTTGAGCCATTATAAGCAACATTAGGAACGCCGGCTTCTTCACAAGCTGAAGGAGCGCCATAGGAGTCTGCGTGTTGGCTAATTAATACTGCGCCACCTTGAATTAAGGAGTTGGCAGCAGCTTTTTCGGCTACTTCATCGTACCAAGAATTGGTATATTTAACATCCATAGTCACATCGTTAACAATGCTCTTTACACCGAGATAGAAAGAGGTATAGCCAGAAATAACTTCGGCATATGGGAATGCGGCTACGTAACCAATTTTGTTAGTAGGGGAGTTCATGTCTCTGAGTTTTAAACCAGCGACAACACCGGCGAGGTAACGACCTTCGTAAATAGAAGCGAAAGCATTGTGATAGTTAGGTAAATTAGTTGCCGCCGCTTTATTACCGGTCGCGTGGCAGAATTCCACGTCGGGATAGTTTCTAGCGGCTTCAATCATATAATCTTCATGCCCAAAACTATCGGCAAAAATGATTTTGCAACCAGTGTCCGCTAAGTTTTCGGCAGCTTCTTGACATGTTGAATCTTCAGGGATGTCCTCGCGGACAACAGGAGTAAAGCCTAATTTTTTAGCGCTGGCTCTAAAAGCGTCGACAAAGTTTTTGTCATAAGTTGATGAGGCAGCTGAATGCAGAGCAATTAAGCCTACTTTCATGCCTTTTGCAACGCCGCCACTACAGGCGACGACAGAAGCTGTGGCGGCAAACATTAAACCACCAAGAGCTACGATTTTGAGAACATTGTTTTTCATTGGTTTCAATCTCCTTTAAAATAAAAAACAGCTCCACTAATCGGAGCCTCTACTTTTTAAAAAACAACAAAGAAACAAGCATATTTGATTGTTTCGACAGTCATAATTCGTAGTGCTAGATATTACGGCCTAGCGTAGAGACAACCCACCAATTAGGGAATTATACGAAATCAATGATTTTTTATCACCACTGACATTACTATTATTGTCTATAAAGGGATAAATGTAAATGATAAAAACGCCATTTTTTCTTTTTTCTTAAGAAAGTCGGGCGTTTATAAATTATTTTTAAATAGATTATCAAGTCTCAATGGGGACGATGGACAACACTTTGTATTTGCTTAAAGCTTCACGGCCCTTTAAAGGCGTTAATTCAAGATAAAATAGTACACCTGAGACTTCAGCCTTATTGAGTTCGATAATTTGACCTAGGGCTTTCGCAGAGCCACCGGTGGCTAATAAGTCATCAACAATCAAGACCTTATCACCAGGTTGAATGGAATCTTTTGATATTTCCAGCGCTTCAATGCCGTATTCAAGCTCATAAGATATTTTTGTACCAGGGAGGGGTAATTTGTTTGCTTTTCTTGCTAAAACAACGCCGGTTTTTGTCGCTAAACCGAGTGGGACACCGAACAAGAAACCGCGAGCCTCTGGACAAACAATTTTGTTGAATTCAATTTTGTTTTCTTTGAGTTCATCAAGCATGACATCGATGACTTTTTGGCAGTAATCGATGTGTTCAAACACGGGAACTATGTCTTTGAAAAGCACACCTGGTTTTGGAAAGTCAGGGATGCTACGTACATGTTGATCAACTTCTAAGATCACTTGTTGTTTTTTGTTCATGATAAAACCTCGTTAACTTCAAAATTTATGTAATAGTCCGAGCGAGTCATCGGCCAGATTATTTTGTAAAAATGCACTTTATATGTTAGCCGAATAACCGGATAAAAACAATTGTAAAAATTGGTTGCAATATTTTACTCATGTGATAAAGTTTTAGTCAAAGAATTATGATGATGCAGAAAGTTGGAATGGTGATAATCCCTGAAAAACGAGAGGGCACAATCGCTGTCTCTAGTCTTTCTATCTCTACTATTTGTTGGAGGACCCCTTAATTGTAGGGTCTTTTTTTTGAAGGAAAGGAGAAAGCTATGTTGATAGACAACCTTAACGATAACAATAAGAGCAAACCTAATGTCGGTAAAATCTTTGTTTTCGCTTTTCAACTAATGTTGCCTGTTCTAGTTATGGCGATTGCGTTAATCTCTCTCTCCTTTTTAATTCCGTCTATTACAATGTTGCAAAAAATAGAGTTAACCAGTAGTAAAGATTTGCTTATCGCGCTCGTAATTTTTATTACTAATGACAGCGAGACATTCATGAAAATTCTTTATATAACTAATACCCAAAGCGTAGCTGTGATACCGACTATTCAAATTACTTCTATCGCTTTGGCCTTTGTTTTAGGTATTATAACTATGGTGGTCAGTAACGCTACAAAAAAGCGAAACAGTCCCGAAATTGAAGATTGTTATAATACTGATTTCGATGAATGATTGAGGAAGAAATTATGACTGACAAAAATTATCCAAACGTGACAATCTTAGACCATCCACTCCTTAAGCACAAAATTACTAAACTCAGAGACAAAACAACTAAAACTAATGAGTTTAAAAATTTAGTTAAGGAAGTATCCATTTTGTTAGGGTACGAAGCCTTTAAGCATCTTAAAACTCATTTGGTGGAGATTGAAACCCCACTTGAAGTATCGATGCAACCGATAGTTGATCGTAAATCACTATGCTTTGTCCCCATTCTTAGAGCGGGCCTTGGCATGGTCGATGGGTTGCTTGAGCTAGTACCTGGTTGTACTTGCGGACATATCGGCTTGTACCGTGACGAAGTCACCAAAGAGCCAGTTGAATACTATTGTAAGTTGCCGAGTGACATCTCCGAAAAAGACGTCTATCTTGTCGATCCAATGTTGGCAACTGGCGGTTCGGCGATTGATGCGGTTAAAATGCTGAAAAACCATGGCGCTAAAAGAATTACTTTTATTTCCATTATTGCCGCTCCAGAAGGCGTTGAAGCCTTTTGTAAGGCCTATCCAGATATTCCGCTTATACTCGGCGTATTGGACCGCTGCTTGGATGAAAAGGCTTATATTTGCCCAGGTTTAGGCGACTGTGGTGATCGCATTTTTGGCACGACCAAAGGAACTACTAGCGATTAAATTATTTACCTATCTAAAAATAATTACATTCCTTTCAGTTGAAAGAGGGAAAGAAAGTTATGATAAACAAAGAACAAGTACTATTATTTTCTTTAACATCTTGTGAAGAGTTGACTAACAAGGTGTGTAAAGAACTCGGTGTGAAAAAGTCGCCTGCAACCGTTAGGCGGTTTGCAGATAACGAAGTTTTCGCCCGTCCAGAGGCGGATGTCAAAGACAAGGATTGCATCATTATCCAATCAACCTGTGATCCGGTTAATGATAAATTGATGGAATTATTAATTTTTGTGGATGCTGTAAAAAGAGCAAAAGCGAAATCGATTACCGCGATCATTCCTTATTTTGGGTATGTGCGTCAAGACCGCATTATTGATGTCGGTGACCCAATTTCTGTCAGATTGGTGGCCAACTGCTTAAGAGAAGCAGGGGTCGATCACGTGGTTTCAGTTGATTATCATAGCGATAACATGGCTTCATTTTTTGAAGGTGTAAAAGCAACCGAGTTATTATCCACCGAGGTATTTGCGAAATATTATCAAAAAAGATTAAAAAAATTAAAAATTGCCCTTGAGGATGTCGTGCTTGTTTCTCCTGACGAAGGCGGCTTAAAACGAGCGACGAATTTGTCTAACGCTTTAGGGGGGCTACCAATTGCGACGATGGATAAGTTTCGTCCCGAACCAAACAAGGCGATGATTACGAGCATCAAAGGCGCTGTTGTGGCCGATAAGTACTGTTTAATGATTGATGACATCGTTGATACTGGCGGGACTATTATTGCCGCTTCTGGAGAATTGCTTAACAATGATGCTAAAGGCATCTTAATATGTGCAAGCCACGGTATATTTTCCCAAAACGCTTTAGCAAAACTTTATCGGTGTGGTATTTTGGATATCGCTATTACTGATTCCATTCCGCAAGAAGAAGATGTCGTTTCCATCGTCTCATTAGCGCCAATCATTGCTAAATTTATCGATGAAAATTATTAAATTAAATTTAAAAAATATAATTACAGCCCTGAATTTTCAGGGCTTTTTTATAGTTTTTCATAAAAAAAGGCAAAAAAATATCAGCCACTTATTAAGTAATAAAGGGGTTTTAGTTTTTATCGTAAACATAGAAGTGTGAAAAAGAAAAAAAGTCATTAACAAGCGGGGACGATTGGCTTATACTTTAGGAGTGTTTTTCTTGTCGTGTATGACAAAAAAAGGAGACTCTATGAAATACGATATTGTGATTGTTGGAGCTGGCCCTAGTGGCTATTTTTGTGCTTATGAATTAGCAAAAAAAGACCCTGCTCTTAAAATTTGTTTGATTGATAAAGGGCTGCCTATTCAAAAAAGACGTTGTCCGATTCTTGAGCGCAAATTAACTAAATGTCCGACAAACGCAAAAGGTTATCAAGAATGTTACCCCGCTTGCTCCATTACAAATGGTTTTGGGGGCGCTGGTGCTTATTCAGATGGTAAGTTTAATATCACCACAGAATTTGGTGGCTGGTTACAAGATTATATGAGTGATGCCGAGTTATTAGAGTTAATTCATTATGTTGATGGTATTAATTTATCGTACGGCGCCACTCCAAAAATAACCGACCCTTTTACTCCCGAAGTGCGCGAGATTGAAAAAAAAGCGATGTCGGTTGGACTTAAATTATTACACAGTAAGGTTCGACATCTTGGCACTGAAGAAAATTTAAAAATTTTAACGAAGATCTATATCGATTTGATAGAAAAAATCGACTGCATGTTTTCCACTGCTGTTAAAGATATCGTTGTCGAAGAAGGCAAAGTTGTCGGCGTTATAACTGATAAAGACCAAGAAATTGCAGCTGATTACGTTTTATTAGCGGTCGGCAGAGAAGGAAGTCAGTGGTTGGCGAATACTTTTGATCGCTATAAAGTTGAAATGACTCAAAACCAAGTCGATATAGGCGTCCGTGTTGAATGTCCTAATTTAGTGATGGAAGAAATTAATCACAATTTATACGAAGGCAAATTTTTATATAAAACTTCTACGAATAGTATGGTCAGAACGTTTTGTTCTAATCCCGGTGGCCATGTGGTCATCGAAAACTATCAGGGCGTCGTTAATGTTAACGGCCACTCTTTTAGCAACCCTTCTCTTGCAAGTGACAACACCAACTTTGCGTTACTGGTAACTCATCACTTTGAAGAGCCGTTTAAACAACCAAACGAATACGCCGTAAAAGTGTCTTCTATCGCCAATCAATTGACGTGTGGTGGCGTATTAGTCCAAAGGTATGGTGATTTACTCCAGGGGAGAAGAAGTACAGTAAAACGTATTAAAGAAGGTTTTGTAATTCCCACCTTAAAGGAAGCTGTTCCTGGTGATTTGGCATTATGCTTACCACAAAAAACCTTACAATCTATTATTGAAATGATTAAAGTGCTCGACCATATTACACCAGGTATTGCCACTGAGCACACCTTGTTATATGGGGTCGAAGCTAAATATTATAGTGCCCACCCAGATATTGACAATAATTTGGAAATTAAAAAGATCTCCAACCTTTATGTCGGGGGTGATGGCGCGGGATTAACTCGCGGCTTAGCACAAGCGGGCGCTTCTGGCGTCTACGTCGCTCGGAAAATTTTGGAAAAAATTAAGTCTGGGAAGAAGGAGGCGTAAATTGATGAGATGTGTCGGCGTTACTGCTCGTGGTATTCGGCTTCCGGTTTTAAAAACTGGAGACGACTTGGTCAACAACGTTGTAGACGCTCTGCTAAAAGCTGCGACTAACGAACCTTTTAACTTCCGTGACCGAGATGTTGTGGCCATTACCGAATCTCTTGTGGCTCGTTGCCAAGGTAATTTTGCGTCAGTCGAAGTAATTGCTGAAGACGTTAGAGTAAAAACTGGCGGTCAGACTGTCGGCGTCGTTTTTCCGATTCTTTCTCGTAACCGTTTTGGCGTCGTTTTAAAAGGCATCGCTAAAGGTGTAAAAAAAGTAGTATTGCTCCTCTCTTATCCTCGTGATGAAGTGGGCAACGCTTTGATTAACGAAGAAGACATTTATGAAAAAGGGGTCAACCCGTATAGCGATGTCTTTTCTTTAGCGCAATACCGTGAAGTGTTTGGTTTTCGTCTTCACGAATTTACCGGAATAGACTACATCGCTTATTACGTCCAACTCATTCAAGAAGCTGGCGCTGCTGTTGAAGTGGTGTTTGCCAACCACGCCGATGCGATTTTGCCATATACCGATACCGTTATCGTTTGTGATGTGCATACTCGTCTGGCCACTAAAAAGTTATTACTTGATAAGGGTGCAAAAAACGTATTCACCCTAGCGGATATCTTAAACGCTCCAATTAATGGTTCTGGTTATAATCCACAATACGGCTTATACGGCTCTAATAAAGCAACAGAAAACTCTGTTAAATTGTTTCCACGTGATGGCCAACCACTTATTGAAAATGTGCAAAAGACACTCTTAGAAAAAACCGGCAAACATTTTGAAGTAATGATTTACGGTGACGGGGCTTTTAAAGATCCTCAGGGAAAAATTTGGGAATTAGCCGACCCCGTGGTCTCGCCTTTTTTTACTAAAGGCTTAACGGGTACCCCAAACGAACTTAAACTTAAATTTTTAGCGGATAATGCTTACCATAACCTTTCCGGTGAGGAGTTAGCTTCCGCGATAAAAGAGGAAATTAAAAAGAAAGAAAAAGATTTAGTCGGTAAAGCAGTTAGTGAGGGGACCACCCCTAGACAAATTACTGACTTGCTCGGCTCGTTGAGCGATTTAACTTCCGGTTCCGGCGATAAAGGAACACCGGTCGTTCTTATACAAGGATATTTTGATACTTATGGCGACGAATAAAATTAAGAATGCTTTTAACAGTAAAAAATATCTGAAAATTCAAAGTTCAGAAATTTTAAAACGGATTAATTTCTTCGGTGGAAAATTATATCTCGAATTTGGTGGCAAATTATTTGATGATTTTCATGCCGCTCGTGTTTTGCCAGGCTTCCAGCCCGATTCCAAACTGCACATGCTCTTGACCTTAAAAGACGATGCTGAAATCGTGATGGCGGTTAATGCAGATGATATTAAAACTAATAAAGTGCGGAATGACTTGGGGATTACTTATGAATCAGAAGTCGAACGTTTGATCGATGCCTATCAAGCCGCGGGCTTATATGTATCGAGCGTTGTTTTTTGTTTTTATGAAGATGGCCCTGTCCTTAGAACATTTTCGACAAAGTTACGCAAAAATGGCATCAAAGTGTATAAACATTACCGGATTGCCGGCTACCCACATAACCTCGTTTCCATCTTTGGCAGTGATGGATTTATCAAAAACGATTATGTGGAAACGACGCGCTCTTTAGTCGTTGTCACTGCGCCCGGTCCAGGGAGTGGCAAAATGGCGGTTTGCTTATCGCAGTTATATCACGAA
This sequence comes from Erysipelotrichia bacterium, assembly GCA_012511695.1. Lineage (GTDB taxonomy): Bacteria > Bacillota_I > Bacilli_A > RFN20 > CAG-826 > RUG14515. Next base: position 13,367 of record JAAZFO010000147.1, read on the forward strand.
TATCATAATATTAATAACGGGATTAAATCTGGATATGCAAAGTATGAAACTTTTACAGTGTGGAATTTACCACTTAATCATCCCATTAACTTAGCGTATGAAGCGGCGACTGTCGATTTAGCGGACGTCAAGATGATTGACCCGTATCACTTGGAAGCTTATGGTTTATCAGCGACAAATTATAATCGCGACATTGAAACCTTTCCATTGCTAAGAACAATTTTTGAGAAGATTTATGGCACATCTCCTTATAAATCACCGACGGATATGGGTGTTAATATGGTGGGATTTGCGATCACTAATGATGCCGTGGCTTGCAAAGCGAGCAAAGACGAAGTCATTCGTCGATATTATCAGGCAAAAAAGAATGTTTATTTAGGTAAATTTGCCGATGATACGATTGTTAAAGAAGAAGCTATTATGACTGCTTTAGGAGTGACGATTGAGGATCGTCCAGTCATTAAGGCTTGTTTAGATAAGGCGAAAAAAAGCAAAGAACGGGTCGTCGCTATTCAATTGCCTAACGGTAAAATAATTACAGGCAAACGCTCAATTTTGTTGAGTGCCTCTGCCGCTGCTTTACTCAATGCGCTTAAAACTTTAGGCAAAATTGATGACAGCCTATACCTCATCTCCCCTCAAGTAGTTGTGCCGATTTCTGATTTAAAAACCGGACCACTACAAAAAGAAAATCCCCGTATTCGAGCCGAGGAAATCTTACTTGCTTTAGCTATTCAAGCAAATAATAACTCTTTATCAGAATTAGCCTTAAAACAATTACCGAAATTAAAAGGTGCCGAAGCACACGGCTCGTGTTTACTTCCTGAAGCAGATTTAAGAACGCTGACCGCTTTGGGTGTTAACGTCACCGAAGAACCAGTCGGACATGCGCACCGGCTGTATTTCAAAAATATTAATTAATAATTTTATAAACTAGCGTCATTCATAGTGACGCTTTTTTGTTTTTTGAGAAAATAACGATAGATAAAATAAAAGATAATACCGGCAACAATCATTACTAAAGCCCAAAATTGAGAAGGTGATAAGCCGGGAATAAATCCTCCGCGATCATCATCACGGAGATATTCGATTAAGAATCGCCAAACGCCATACCCGATTAAGTACACGGTTAGGTTATATTTAAATTTATATCTGAAGTATAAAACGATCATGACCGCACTGATGATGAAAAGAAAAATTGCTTCGAATAGTTGTGTGGGGATTACTTTTGTCGCGGTAGTTTGAAAACGGATGCCATACCACGCCGCAGTTGGCAAACCATAACAACACCCTGAAAAAAAGCAACCAACACGTCCAAAAGCGTGCGCGATAGTAATGGAAGCAGGGCCGAATTGTAAGAGTTGGAATAAACCCTTATTCATATCAGCTTTTAAAATATTATTCTTTTTTAGTCGAGGATTAATAAGATAAACAAAGAGGAAGTAAATTGCGAGAAAACTAAGGATGCCTCCGATTAGTCCACCGATGAAAGTCATCCGTCCCGAAAGAACAAAACCCGCAGACGGATCCGCTAAGTAGTCATAAAAACTTTGAAATAAAATAGCGGAAAATAAGCCGACCGCAATGGCGATAAGGCCGATGAGGATGATAGTGTCAGAAGCCGAAGAAGAATAACCGCTTTTTTTCATCGCTAAAATGGTAAAAAGGATACAGCTAATTAATCCGGCAATAAAAAAGACGGTGTATAAATCCACCTCTAAGCCAAATAGGGTAAACAAAGGATCAGGATACATGTTCTTTCTCTAATTTATTAAGGGTGGCAATGACGTGGATTGCGCACAATATACCAAAGACAGCGGTTAAAACCCAAAAGACTAAATCCCAAGGATTCCCTCTAGCGATAAATACGGTTAATAAGCCGCCGAAATTAAAAATAGCGTGAATTAAGACGCATAACCAAATATTACGGGTTTTAAAAATGACGACTGTAAGCATTGCTCCGAGCAAGAATGAATAAATGAGTTGTAAGAGGACGCTCCCAAACATTGCACCTGAAAATAAATTGGTCAGATGAATTAAGGAGAAAAAAGCAGACGCCACAACGGTTGTCATTATGTAAGGACGCCGACCCCTGCGAAAATAATTAAAAACTAAAGCGACGACAATCCCTCTGAAGACAAATTCTTCTAAAAGGGCAATCGCGACAATGTAGACGATGTATAGACCGATAAGATCCGCTCTAACCATCACTAATTCACCACTGATTAAAGCCGAAAAAGGAAAATTAACAACGGCGACTAAAAAACAAGGAATAGTCCAAAGTGCTCGGCGCCAAAGGCTCCTGCGAACACGCAAAAACCCAAGGTTGCCATTCAGATGCATAATCCATATAAAAAGAGCGCAAATCGAAACTCGAGAAATCACATTGCCTAATAACTCATTCGCGGCGCCATCAGAAAGTATTTTAGTTTGCCTGATTTCAAAAAACACAAGGGAGAAAGCAGCCAAAACAAATAAAGAGACAGTAATAATAAAGCGAGAATATTTCCTCATAGATTTATTATAAGGTTTAACAAACATAAAGCGCAATTATGCGCTTTTCTTTTTCGCTCTTTCGAATTCATCATCACCGAGGGGGTTAACAATCGAATAACCGACATTAACCAAGTGGTCAGCCACTCTCTCCAGTTCGCTAATTAAGGTAGTGAAAAAGCCGGAGTTTTCAATATGACAAAGGCTAGTTTGGATCCTATCGTAATGCCGAGAACTCAAAGTGATCTTTAATTCATCAGTCCGCATTTCTAAATCGTGAAGTTTTTTAAGATTATTTTTAGAATTTCTTTGAAAAATTTTGTAAGAGAGTTCAAACATCTGTTCGACAACATCATACATCTGGACAATTTCTTCTTTGGCGATGTCAGAGAAAACTAAGTCAGTTTCGACCATGCGCAGGGAATCTTCATAAAAGTTAAAGGCATGGTCGCCGATCCGTTCAATGTCATTAATGACATGGAAGTAACTACCGATGATTTTTCCATCTTTTAGTGAAGCCATAGGCGATAAATTGATTAAAAACGCAGTAATTGCGCCGTTGATATAGTCAATTTTATTTTCGTTATCCACGATTTCTTTGTCGTTTTGTGAGTTTTGAGTAATTAAACGCGCATAGCCTAATTTAAAGTTTTCGTGAGCCAACTGCATCATGCTAATAATTTCTCTTTTGACCTGCATCATGGCGATGGACGGAGTATTGATTAAGTGATTATCAATAAATCTGACAGCTTTTTTAATTTTTTCTTCGCCCTTATCTTTGATAAGTTTGGTCGCCATTTTTTCATAATAACGAGTGAACGGCAAAGTCGCCAACATTGAAAGAATGCTGTAGATGACCATAAACATCGCTACTGCTAGACCAGGAGTTTTGAAAGCTATGAGCAGAGCATTGTCGATGATGTCTTGTAAAGGCCAATAAATAGCGAGGCCCACCAAAGCAGAAAGTGTTCTGACGATCAAACAAACAATAATGGTCCGTTTTGACTCAATGCTGCCGCCAATTGTGGCAATTATCGAAGTGGAAACCGTCCCAATAGTAGAACCTAGAATAATGTAGTTCGCACTCGCTAGCGTTAATGAATTAGTTCCAACCATGGCGATAACAACACCTGCTGTGGCGGAACTCGATTGGAACATAAGGGTAATTAAAACGCCAAACAGCAATTGTAATAATGGGAAATCAATGAGAACAAAGAAGTTTTGTACGGCGCTGAGCAACGCTTGTGAACCAGTGTTGACGTCTAATGAACTCTTCATGGTCGCTAATCCGAAGAACAATAGACCTAAACCAGCACAGATGCTACCGATATGTTTAATGCGGTCATTATTGAAAAACATTAAGACAACGCCGACAACCGCAAATAAAACAAAATAATCAGAAATAGGGAAAGAAGATAACGAAGCGATTAAGCCGGTAATCGTCGTGCCGATATAAGCACCAAAGTTAATGCTGAGCGCCTGAAAGACAGTCATAGCTCCAGCGTTCATAAAACCAATGGTCATGATACTAGTGGCTGAACTACTTTGAATAATCGCCGTCACCGCAACCCCAATCGTGAAACCTGCCCAACGATTGTTACTAATTTTTTTCAACATCCTTTTAAGACTCGGTCCAGTGATCTTTTTTAGTCCTCCGGACATCATAGTCATCCCTGTTAAAAAAATAGCGACGCCTACGAGGAACGTAATAATACTTTTTGTTAAATCCATACTTAAAAACCCATTTTCAACCTTACTAGTCTAACACAGCGAGGCAAATTAAAGCAACAAGAGAAGTTTCATTCAACTTTGACAAACTACCTATATATAATTTAAGTCTTGTCAGCATCATTTTTTAACTAAAACCAATATAACACATATTAAGCGTTTGTTTTCTTTTTATTTTGCTTTTAAGCAAGTATAATAATTTAGGAAAAGAGAGGAAAAACAATGCATAAATTAGTATTAATTAGACATGGCGAATCCGAATGGAATAAACTCAACCTATTCACAGGTTGGACAGACGTGGATTTAAGTGCAAGAGGAGTAAAAGAAGCTGCTCGCGCTGGTAAAATTTTAAAAGAACAAGATTTCGATTTCGACGTTGTCCATACTTCGCTTTTAAAAAGAGCAATTCATAGGATGAATAGCGTTTTGTTTGAATTAGATAGAGAATGGTTGCCAATTTATAAATCATGGCGTTTAAATGAACGCCACTACGGCGCCCTTCAAGGTTTAAATAAGGCGGAAACCGCTGCTAAATATGGGGAGGACCAAGTGAAAATTTGGCGGCGTTCTTACAATTGCCCACCTCCAGCTTTAGAAGCGGATGACCCAAGAAACCCAGCTTTACAAGCGCAGTTTAGAAATATCGATCCAAAAAACCTCCCATTAACTGAATCATTAGAATTAACCGTTGCTAGAGCGGTTCCATATTTTGAAGAAAAGATCAAACCGGCGATGGAAGAAGGTAAGAGAGTTTTAATTGTTGCTCACGGTAATTCCATTCGGGCTCTAGTCAAATATTTTGATAACTTGGCCGAATCCGAAATCGTTGGCGTTAATATCCCAACTGGTGTTCCGCTCGTTTACGAGTTTGATGATAAAATGAAGGCTATTAAGAATTATTATTTGATGGATGAAGAAGAACTTAAAAAGCAAATGGAAGCTGTAGCCAATCAAGGAAAAGCCAAATAAATGGCCGTAATTTTATTTACTATCTCAAGATAATTGACGTATAATCAATAGGGGTAAAACCAAAAAAAGGAAATTATTATGAATAAAAAATACGCCATTCTAGTCGTCGACATGCTCAACGATTTCGTCACCGGCGCACTTGGCTGCGACCGTGCTAAAGCTATCATCCAACCAAACAAACAACTAATCGAGGGAGCTAGAAAACTCGGAGTCCCGATTATCTTTTGTAATGATTCACACTTAAAGGGTGTTGATCACGAATTAAAACATTGGGGTGATCACGCTATTAGAGGTACAAAAGGAGCGGAAGTCATTCCTGAATTACCAGTTTTAGACGAAGATTACGTCATCTTAAAAAGACGCTATTCTTCCTTCTTTCAAACTGATTTGGATATCTTATTAAAAGAATTAGGTGTCACTTCTGTAATTATCACTGGCTTGCACACCCATATGTGCTGTAGGCATACTGCCGCGGACGCTTACCAAAACAATTATGAAGTATTGTTTGCCAAAGAAGCCACCAATGCTTTTACAGAAGAAGACCATTTAGAGGGTTTAAAATACGCCAAAGAAGTTTATGACGCCGAAAGCCTCACCAATGCCGAACTATTAGATTTGTTCAAATAATAAATCATTATAATTTAGTAATTAAAGCCTGGTTTACAACGATCAGGCTTTTATTGTCGCTCAAACAAAAAAAGATTGCGGGATGTCAGCTAATTAAAAGCATAAATTTTCTTCGTAATAATGGCTGTTTAGAAAATTAATGAAACAAAATATGCTTTTTTATTAATTATTTAATAAGGGGTGTGCTAAAATGAAACTGATTTGGGCTTTTTATTTAAAATGAACCCACATCAAAGATGGAGGTAAAAAATTATGTCAACAAAAGCATATTATCCAATTGATGAAATTGGAAAAGGTAAACCCGGTTTTTCCAGAACAAGAAGTATCATTGAAGCTGCTTTTTATGGGAATAATGTTGTTAAGATTAATTCACTCAAAGAAGCTTATTTATTAGCGAAAAACTCACCAGGGACAGTCGTCACTGATATGCCAGTTTTCGAAGCAGAATCAATTGGTTTAGATAGAGACGCTAAAGTATTGTTATTTAACGACGGAGCGATTACTGGCCGTTACGCTACCGCTAGAAGAATTCAAGGTCAGCCAGGTGTTAATACTGAAGAATTAGACAGACTCTTGCTAGAAGCAGTTTATTTAACCCGTTATAAAAAATTGTATCACGCAGAAGCTTATATCGGTTTAGATCCAGAGTTCATGGTTAAGGCCCATTTATTAATTCCAGAAGGCTTTGAAATGCTCGCCTATAACTGGTTGTTAAATTTCCAATACATTAATGATGAATATTTAAAAATGTATAAAAACAGGAAACCAATCGGGACTGAACCTGATATTTATATTCTCTCTGACCCATCGTGGGTGGGAACGGATAGGACCGATATTTGTGAAGGGAAAACCTTAGCGTATTTCTCTGCTGAAAATAATTGTGCTGCTATTTTAGGTATGAGATACTTCGGCGAACACAAAAAGGGTACTTTAACTATCGCCTGGGCGATTGCTAATCGTAATGGCTACGCCTCTTGCCACGGTGGGCAAAAAGAATACACTTTAGGGGATGGCAAAAAATTTGTCGCTTCTGTTTATGGTTTGTCCGGCAGTGGGAAATCAACTATTACCCATGCCAGACATGATGATAAATATCCAGCTATTAAGGTTTTGCATGATGATGCTTTTATCATCAATGATGAGACCTGTTCCTCCATCGCATTAGAGCCGACCTATTTTGATAAAACTCAAGACTATCCAACTAATAGTCCAGATAATAAATTTTTAATTACTGCTCAAAACTGTTCTTGCACAAAAGACAGCGATGGAAATATCGTTTTAGTAACTGATGATATTAGAAACGGCAATGGCCGTGCAATCAAATCCAAGCTTTGGAGTCCAAATCGTGTTGATAAGATTGATGCACCAGTTAATGCCATTTTCTGGATTATGAAAGATCCAACTATTCCACCAATTGTCAAATTAAAAGGTGCCTCTTTGGCCGCGGTAATGGGGGCAACTTTAGCCACCAAACGCTCCAGCGCTGAAAGGCTAGCTCCAGGTGCTGATCCAAATGCTTTAGTGGTCGAACCGTATGCTAACCCATTTAGAACGTATCCATTAGCTAATGACTATCTTAAGTTTAAAAAGTTAGTGGGCGACAAGAATGTTGATTGCTACATCATCAATACGGGTGATTTCATGGGCAAAGATATTACAAAAGAAGATACTTTGGGCGTGATTGAAGCCGTTGTCGATGGCGTTGCTAAATTTGAACAATGGGGCCCTTTCTCAGATATCGAAATTATGCCATGGGCAGGATTTGTTCCAAACCTCAAAGATAAAGATTATGTTGCCCAACTTAAAGCGCGTATGCTTGATAGAGCCAACTTTGTAAAATCAAAAGAAGGAGATAGAGGTGGCTACGACAAATTACCAGCTGATGCTTTGGAAGCTATTGAAAAAGTCGTTAAAGAGGCCCACTCAATTGAATAAAATGAAAGTTAAAGTAGTAGAAACTGGCCTGAGGGATGGTCACCAATCTTTATTTGCTACGCGGATGAACACCGAAGAAGTTCTCAGCGCGTTAAAAGAGCTCGATCAAGTCGGCTACCACGCTCTTGAAGTGTGGGGTGGAGCGACATTCGATGCTTGCCTACGTTTTCTAAACGAAGATCCGTGGGAAAGATTGCGTAAAATTCGTAAAGTTTGTAAAAAAACTAAATTGCAAATGCTGTTGCGGGGACAAAATCTTCTCGGCTACCGCCATTATCCTGATGATGTCGTTGAAAAATTTGTCCAAAAATCTATTAGAAACGGTATTGATATCGTGCGCCTTTTCGATGCTTTAAATGACTTGCGCAACTTAGAAGCTGCTGTCAAAGCTGTCAAAAAATATCGTGGAGAATGCCAAATTGCTTTGAGCTATACGACTTCCCCTGTGCACACCATTCAATATTATGTTGAACTAGCGAAACAAATCGAAAAAATGGGGGCGCATAGCATTTGTATTAAAGATATGGCTGGCGTCATGTTGCCAATGGCGGCCTATGAATTAGTTAGCGCTTTAAAGAAAAATACCAAATTGCCAATCGAAGTTCATAGTCACTGCACCGGTGGTTTATGTGAAATGACTTATTTAAAAGCAATCGAGGCGGGCGCCGACATCGTTGACTGCGCGATTTCTCCACTCAGTGGTGGCACTAGTCAATCATGTACTGAATCATTAAATTTTGCTCTTCAAGGCACTCCGTATGATTTAAAATTAAATGTAGAAATGCTCGACGCTGCGGCTAATATATTAGAAAAAGTCAAAGCGAAGTATCTCGCTAATGGGCTTTTAAATCCAAAAGTGCTGGGCGTTAACCCGAACATTGTTAAATATCAAGTTCCTGGGGGAATGCTTTCTAACTTAATCAGCCAACTAAAACAACAAGATGCTTCTGAGCGTTTAAATGAAGTTTTGTCTGAGGTGCCAAATGTCCGTAAGGATTTAGGCTACCCGCCTTTAGTGACTCCAATGTCACAAATAGTCGGCACGCAAGCGGTTTTAAATGTTCTTTCTGGTGAGAGATATAAGATTGTTCCAAAAGAAATCAATGACTATCTCAGCGGCCGTTATGGCGCTTCTCCTGCTCCAGTTAATGAAGAAGTGCGCTTTAAAATCATCGGCAATAATACAGTAATTGATTATCGTCCTGCGAACGATTTAAAGCCTGAATTTGAAAGTTTAAAGAAACAACATAAAGATATCATCAAAAGCGATGAAGACGTTTTGTCGATCGCTTTATTTGGTGACGTGGCCATTAAGTTTATCGAACAAAGAAATGAAGATGCCATCCCAGAAATCTTCAGGGTTGAGGCATAATCATGGTTTTAGCAATTTGGAAAAATTGGGAAAGCATGACTGTCGGTGAAGCTTTTTTGGTGTCATTAATCGGCACAGGTATTGTTTTAACCGCCTTGAGTATAATTATTTTTGTTACTTGGGTAATGCAAAAAGGGATGGAAAAAATCGATGCGGTTACGAATATTTTACCACGCGAAGAAAATAAGCTTTTGAGCGAAGATGAAAATGCGGTTGCCGCTGCTTTAGTGGCATCCTTAGATTTTTATCGTGAAACTGGCAAAGAAATGCGGATTGTTTCTATTAAGAGAATAGAGGACTAAGTTATGAAGATTTACAAAATTAAGGTTAATGGAAAAACTTATCGCGTGGAACTTGAGTCAATTGAACAAGTTTCTACCGTTCCCATTAAAGAAAAAAGAAAAGAAGAGCCAAAGAAGATTTTGAGCGATGAAGGTGGGAAACGGGTTGTCTCTCCGATTCAAGGTCAGATTTCTAATATTAAAGTTAAAGTTGGTAATAAGGTGAAAAAAGGCGACGTTCTTTTAATTATTGAAGCCATGAAATTGGAAAACGAAATTGTTTCTTCGTTTGACGGGGAAGTAGCACAAATTTTGGTGACAAAAGGCCAAAATGTGAAAGCCAATGAACCCGTCGTCATTATCGAATAACGGACGTTGCTATGGGAAGATTTTGGGAAATAATTATCGCTTTCATGCAAGATTCAGGCGTCGCCGGCTTTTTTGCCGATGGCGGCTGGCGCAACCTCATCATGAATTTGGTGGCTTGTGTCTTCTTATTTCTGGCGATTAAAAAAGACTTTGAACCTTATTTACTTTTGCCGATCGCTTTTGGGATGTTGCTCGTCAACCTCCCGTATGTGGCTAATGAAATATTTGTTAAAGGGACAACTACTTATAACGCCATTACTTTAGCGGCTAATGTCGGCATAACTAATGCGCAAAGTGAATTTATTTTTGCGCAATTTACAACATTCGCTGAGCAGCTTGGTTTTACTATTAGTGATGGTCAAGCAACAACCGCTCAATTGCATAAACTTATGTTAATACCTGAATTCCAAGCTGTTTTACCAACAGGGCTTGGTTTAAACGTGACGGGGGCAAGAGAAGTCATCAATGGTATTGAACACCTATATAGCTATGATTATTCTGGCATATTTGGTTACTTATATTACGGTGTTAAATGGGGTATTTACCCATGCTTGATTTTTTTATGTATCGGTGCGACTACAGACTTTGGTCCACTCATTGCTAATAAAAAGACGATGTTTCTCGGCGCTGCTGCGCAAATCGGTATTTTTATCGCTTTTATCGGAGCGATTGCCCTTGGAAAAAACGGTTTAGGCTGGACGCAGTTTGATGCTAGAATTGCTTCTTCCATTAGTATTATCGGTGGCGCTGACGGGCCAACCACTATCTTAGTTACTTCTAAGTTGGCTCCCGAATACTTATCATCTATTGCTGTTGTGGCTTATTCGTACATGGCGTTGGTGCCAGTCATTCAACCCCCAATAATTAGGGTTCTAACGAGTAAAGAAGAACGGCTTATAAAAATGGAAAACCCACGTGAAGTTTCTAAAATTGAAAAGGTCCTCTTTCCTATCGCGGTGACTATCATAACGGTTTTAATTGTGCCGAGCGCTGGCCCTTTAATCGGCTGTTTGATGCTCGGTAATTTAATTAAAGAAAGCGGCGTAGTTCCAAAGATTACCGAAACTCTCGCTAATTCTTTGATGTATATAGTGACTATTATCTTAGGTGTTTGTGTCGGTTGTACCGCTGATGCGGAGACCTTCTTAACCCTCGATACAATAATCATTTTATTGTTAGGCATTGTCGCTTTCTCGGCTGCTACTGCTGCCGGTCTTTTAGGCGGAAAACTGATGAGTTGGTTAAGCAAAGGCAAGATTAATCCGATGATCGGTGCCGCTGGAGTTTCTGCTGTGCCAATGGCGGCACGGGTCGTCCATAAAGAAGGCATTAGAGAAGATCCGACGAACTTCTTAATGATGCACGCTATGGGGCCAAACGTCGCTGGTATTATCGGCTCTGCGGTTGCTGCCGGTGTGTTACTGCTTTTATTC
>JAAZFO010000148.1 GCA_012511695.1 Erysipelotrichia bacterium
GAACAGATTCTTATGGCGGTGGTACTGAAATTGAAACCGACCCCAATACTCAGGAACTAATTCCTTCACTGTATCAAAAACTTTTCTTTGAAAAATATTACCGGCTTTAACTTTTCTTCTTGGCTAAAACAAAAGATTAAAAAAAGCAATCATTTGACTGCTTTTTTCTTTGTCTATTGGCCGTTAAGGATCATCTCTTTAGCGTATTCTAATTGTTTATCTGTCACTTTGCCAGCGGAAATTAGTGAAGCGATTTCATGAATCTTTTCATCAAGCGTTAACTCTTTTATAGTCGTGTAAGTCCGATTGTTCATAACTTTTTTGCTAATTTTAACGTGATGATCACTACAAGAAGCTACTTGGGGTAAGTGCGTGATAGTAATCACTTGGTAATTAATCGCCAACTCTTTTATTTTCTTTGCCACGCGGTTAGCGATGTCTCCACTGACACCCGCATCTATTTCATCAAAGATGATAGTTTGAATTTTTTGGGCTTGGATGTAAAGAATCTTAATCGCTAACATGATGCGCGATAGCTCACCTCCAGAAACGACTTTAGCTAAGGGCTTCATTCCTTCGCCGATATTAGTTTCAATATAAAACTCAATGGCATCGATGCCATTTTCATTAAAGAGGTTGAGCGTATAGTCTTCACTATTCGGTGCGGCGTTAACAACAATCTTAAATCGACACTTTAATGCTAGCTCTTCAAGAGTGTTTTCTAATTGCTTGGCGACATTAATAGCAATTTGTTCACGGACTTTGTGTAAATCCATCGCTGCTTGATAAGTAGCGGTGTAGAGAGCGATAAATTTACCTTCTTCTTCTTTTAATAAGATGGCATTATCTTCCTCATGGTTTAATAATTCCGCGAGTTCTTTTTGGTAAACTAATAATTCTTCAACACTTTTTTGATATTTTTTCTTTATATTATTAATCGCACGGTTGCGCTCGATAAGTGAATCGAGTAAGGAGGGGTCGTATTCCAGACGGCCAACTTTCTTTTTAAGAGTGTCGTAAATATCTTCAGTTTCATAATATATATTTTTTAAGCGTGCGTATATAGGGCGATACTCATCTTGATATTGAGTTAACTTCTGAAGGTTTTCTTTTATTTTAAAGAGGTCGTTAAGACTTTCGCCACCCACTAATTCATTATTTTCCATTAATAAGGCGTAAATCTTATCATAATTCTCGAGTAAAGAAATTTGATTTTCATTAGCGGTTTCTTCGCCTTCTTTTAAATCAAGAGCCCTCAATTCTTGATAGGCGTATTCATATTGCTCCTGATTAGCATTAAATTCGTTTATTTTGACAACTAAGGCTTGATACTTGTCACTTTGCTTTTTTAAGTCACCGTAAGCCTCACGGTATTTAGTGAGGTATTGTTTGATGAGGCGAGGATTGAAGCCATCGACCATCGTTAGATAGTTTTCGCTATTAAAGAGTTTGACCATCTCTAATTGTTGATGGATATCAGCTAATAGGGTCGCTAAACCTCTTAACTCGCCCAGCGTGACCGTCACATCATTTATTTTGACGACATTTTTGTTAGTAGTGGAAATCGTCCTTTGGATGACAATAATTCCATCTCTTTGTGGGATATCTAATTTTTTTAAAAAAGCTCTGATCAAAGGTCCTTGATTATCAAACATCCCATCAACGACTGCCTTATCTTCGCCACTTCTAATCATTTCCGAAGCCGCTCTTTCTCCAAGCAGCAAACCGATACAATCAATGATTAAGCTTTTACCGGCACCCGTCTCGCCTGTTAAGACTGTTAAACCAGGTTTAAAGTTAATCTCTAAATCTTCAATAATTGCAAAATTTGTAACTTTGAGTTTTATCAGCATGCTTATATGATAGGAAAATTAGTGATTAATTACACTATTTTTTAATAATTTTTATTAATAATAAATACTTTACGGTATCTAAATAAGCATGATTTCGAAAGCCAGAAACTCTTTTTTAGAGTAACTTTAGACACGTCTCGCCTATTTATTAAAAAAATGAAAATCTAAAAATAACTTTTTTTGGAAAAAAATCTATATATAAAGAATATATATAGAAGTATTTCTTCTCTTGTCAACGGCGCGTGTTTATTATAAATTATTATATATAATAAGGAGAAATTTTATGGTCAAAATAAAAGCTTTAGGCTCCACTTTGTTGAGTTTAGTTCTGCTTTTGCTTGCTGCCGCTGGAACAGCTTATCTCAGCTTTTTCAGTGATTATATGCCCGCAGGCAGTGGGACAATCAACAGCCTACCATTTGATTATGGTTTAACAGCTGCGTTCAGCTATTTCATCAATATTTGGCGTCCAAGCCAATTCCCTCACGCTCTATCATTCGTAAGTCTTATCTTGCTCTTGATAGCGATTTTCAGCCTACTAATATTATTTATTATGGCATTAGCGAAAAAAAGAGCATTTTTGTTCTGGCCAGCATTATTATTTGCTGTTGAACTCGCTTGTTTATCATTTGTCTTGATTTTAGTCATCCCGATGGTACAAATGCGAGTTTTAGGGGCTATTCCTACTGCCGGTATGGCTGGAGTGATCGGTTTTATTTTATTTGCTCTAGTTTTTGCTGTTGCGCCACTATCCCCGTTAATCAAGGATTTTTTCAACGGTATTAAGAGGATGGCGGGTGCGAAACCTAGTTATCACGAGGCTGCTGAACCAGCAGCTGACCTTGAAGCGGTCCGCGCTTTAATCAAGGCAGAACTAGGAGCACGTTTGGTCGATCAACCTGTCGAAGAGTCGGCACCAGTTGCTGAAGACGTCATCGCGGAAGATCTCCCTCCAGTAGAAGAAGTTGAAAAACCAGCAGAAGAGGTCGCAGAACCTGTTGTAGAAGTCGCAGAACCTGAAGAGCCTGTTGTAGAGGTTTAAGAACCTGTTGTAGAGGTTGAAGAAGAAGTTGCTGAAGACGAGGTAAAGGAAGAGGCAGACGTCGCTGTTGTGCCTGCGCCTGATGAAGTGCCTGATAAGAAGGCTCGTAAGGCCGTTTGCGAAGGCCCAGAGGAAAAGAAGGGCTTTAAGCACAGTGTATTCAGAGGTTTGAGAGCTCTTTTATCTACTTTGATTAGTGCAGTCTTTTTAGCCGGTGCTGCAGGAATTACGCTATATCTTACATATTTTAGTGATTTTATTCCAGCGGGTACAGGTAACATTGATGGTCAAGCTTTCAATTATGGTTTAGAAGCTTCGATTGGCTATTTTCTAAATGTTTGGCGACCAAGCCAATTTCCTCATGTTTTATCATTTATTTGTTTAATCTTGCTATTAATCGCGGCCGTATTGACACTCGTTTTCTTTGTCGCAGCGGTCGTAAGATTCAAAATCTTGCTCATCTTACCAACGGCTCTATTCGCCGGTAGTGTGGGCGCTTTAACATTCATCATCATTTTAGTTATTCCGATGATTGAAATGGGAGTTCTAAGAATAATTCCAATGCTTGGTATGGCGGGGGCATTCGGTCTATCGTTATTCGCGTTAGCCTTTGCATACGCGCCAATCAGCCCATTATTAAAATCCATTTTATGCGGAATTCAAAAATTTGCGGGTGTGGAAAGACCGAGTTATCGCAAACCACCAGTCGTACAAAAATTAGATGACGATGTCGTCCGCGCACTAATTGAAGAAGAGTTAGAAGCCCTTCCTTTAGATAAAAGTCCGTGCGAAGAGGAAACAGTCGAAGAATCAGATGTCGACCCCGATAACGACGCAGAACCCGCTTTAGAAGCTCAAAAAGAACCCGATGTCGATCCGGACATAGTCGAAGAGCCTATTTTAGAAGTTAAAGAGGAACCGGTTGTCATTCCTGTAAAGGCAAAACAACCAGTCGTTGTTGAAAAAGAACAACCGAAAGTTGATAAAGGTGATGCAGACGTCGCAAGTGCAGATGCTTCACTTCCAGAATCTCTTATCGGTATTGTCGGTAAAGGCAAAAGAAAAAGACCGACATTCGAAACTCGTCTTAAAAATAGTGAAAATGACCTCCGTCATAAATACTATGATTTACGTGATTATCTCGAATGGTATGGTTTTAGAAAGCGTATTTCTCAACCCGGCGCTACTTTCTCTATGCAAAGACAACGCTATGCGTTTGTTACAATCGTTGGAAAGCACGCCCGTCTTTATATCGGCTTAGATCCAGAAGATTACGTTGATACAACTATTCCAATTGAAAAAGCTGAAGCTAAAAAGTACGAAGATATCCCGTGCCTATTACGCATTAGGAGTGATTTGTCTTATCGGCGCGCAAAGAAGCTTATCGATGATTTAGCGGTAAAAATTGGTTTACCAATGCCGACGTCTAAACCTCCAAAAGAAACACAATAGGAAACGGAAAAGACAAAATAGTCATCGTATCGTTATTTAGTTAATGTTTTATGATGTAAAAGTAGAATTAGATTAAAGTGAATAAATTCACTAATCAAAGAAAGGAATATAAATATAATGAAAATTAAAGGTAGTGAAACCGAGAAGAATTTAAAAATTGCCTTTGCGGGAGAAGCGCAAGCGCGTACGAAGTACCATTACTACGCCTCTCAAGCTAAAAAAGAAGGCTATGAACAAATTGCCAGTATTTTTATGGAAACTGCAGAAAACGAAAAAGAACACGCAAAGTTATGGTTTAAATACTTGCACGGCGGCAGTGTCCCAAATACCATTGATAATTTAATTGATGCAGCTTCTGGCGAAAACTATGAATGGACCGATATGTATAAAAACATGGCGGAAACTGCTCTTGAAGAAGGTTTCGAAGAAATCGCTGAGAAGTTTAAATTGGTAGCTAAAATTGAAGAAGAGCACGAAAAAAGATATTTAAAACTCTTGAGTAACATTAAAGAAAACAAAGTTTTTGTTGCTCCTGATGTCACCGTTTGGAAATGTCGCAATTGCGGCCATCTCCATGC
>JAAZFO010000216.1 GCA_012511695.1 Erysipelotrichia bacterium
C
Source organism: Erysipelotrichia bacterium (assembly GCA_012511695.1). Classification (GTDB taxonomy): domain Bacteria; phylum Bacillota_I; class Bacilli_A; order RFN20; family CAG-826; genus RUG14515. The sequence continues at coordinate 2 of JAAZFO010000216.1, forward strand.
GCTAAGGCCCCAGAAGGTAAAGAAAATGCTCACCTGCATTCCTGCCGCCGCCATGCCCGTGGCGATGATCAGGGCAGCTAGAGCCTTGTCGAGATCGTTACTGAATAGCACCAGCGCACCGGCGGTCGCCGCGCCGGTCGTCGCACCCGGGACTACAGCGGTACCCTTGCGCAAGACGGCTTCCAGACGATCGTCCTTCTGTACCAACCGGGTGACTTTGTGACCGCAGCTCTTGGCCCAGTTCGTTAAGTCCGGGGTAAAGCCCGGCGCTGCCACCACCTTGATCATCGCCCCCGCCGCCAGTGCATCGATTTCCTTTTTGATCCGGACCACCGGCCCGGGACACTGCAATCCGCGTACATCCACTACGAGCGACGGCTCGCCCTCGTCGGAATCCAGGCGCGGCCCCCCTTGGCTGCCGGTGAGGGATACGGCAATTTCATCGTCGCTGGGCATCCAGCGCTCGGGTTGGAACTGCTTCCAGGTTTGATAGCCGCCGGTCAGGTTGACCACGTCATATCCCAATTGCCGCAGAATTCGTTCGGCCACATAGCCACGCAAACCCTGATGGCAATAGATCACGATCAACTGATCCTTGGGTAATTCAAAAGCGCGGGCACGCAACTGGTGCAGGGGAATATTAATCGCCCCCGGTAGAATGCCCAGATCGGCTTCAGCAGGTTCGCGCACGTCCAGGAACAGCGCGCCGGCGGGCAGGTCGTCGGCCTGAACCACGCGGCTCGCCCCATCCAGTACATTCGTGGCGATCATGCCCGCCACGCTGATGGGGTCCTTGGCCGAGCTGAACGGGGGGGCATAGCACAGCTCTAGTTCAGCGAGCTGGCGCACATCCAGCCCGGCGCGCATGGCGGTAGCCAACACGTCGGCGCGCTTGTCCGCCCCCTCGGCACCGATCACCTGTCCGCCATAGATTTTGCCGTCGTCGCCATACAACAACTTGATGTGCAACTCACGCGCGCCTGGATAATACCCGGCATGGGATCCGGGATGCAGGTAGACCTTGCGGTAGGGTTTCCCCAACTCCAAGAGCCGCGCTTCAGTATGCCCGCAACTGGCAGCCGTCAAGCGGCCCACCTTCACGACCGAAGCGCCGAACGTCCCGTCATAGGTGCGCTCACGCCCCATGAGGTTGTCGGCCACGATGCGCCCCTGCCGATTGGCCGGCCCGGCCAGCGGGACAGCCGTGCGCCCGCCAAACACCGGATCCACCACCGCCACCACATCGCCCAGCGCATAGATATCCGGATCGGCGGTGCACATTTGCGCATTGGTTATAATGTGTCCTTTGGGCCCCGTCTCGAGTCCTGCCGCCTGGGCCAGCCCAGAATTAGGCATCACCCCCACGCACATCACAACCAGGTCTGCAGTCCAGGAACGGCCATCCTTGGCCGTGGCCCGCACCGGATGGTCTTCCGCGGGCGCAAATGCCGACACCGTCGTACCCAGTTCCACCACGATGCCCGCCAGCCGCAATTCCTCGGCCAGCAGCGAGCTCATTTCTTTGTCCATCGTCGGGAGCAATTGGTGACCCATTTCCAGCAGGGTTACGCCGAGCCCGCGATGCCGCAGGCTCTCCGCCAATTCCATTCCTACGAACCCGCCGCCCACCACGATCACGCTCTTGGCCCCGGCATCCAGCTTCCGGGCAATACGGTCCATGTCTTGCAGCGTCCACAACGGCAGCACCTCCGGCAGGTCCAGCCCCGGTAGGTCCAGCTTCATGGGTGACGAGCCAGTCGCAATGACCAGTTTGTCGTAGCGGTCGGTGCGTTCCGTGCCATCCTGCCGATTCAGGACCATAACCGTCTTGTTGGCGCGATCGATCGACACGACTTCATGATTCACGCGCACATCGACGTTGAACCGCCCGCGGAAATCCGCCGGGGTCATCACCAGCAGCCAACTACGCTCGGGAATGATACCCCCCAAATGATACGGCAGCCCGCAGTTGGCATAGGAAATGTGTGGCCCGCGCTCGTACACGACAATTTCAGCCTGTTCGTCCAGCCGCCGCAACCGCGCCGCCGTGCCTGCTCCGCCCGCGACGCCACCAATAATAATTGTCTTCATCTCACATGTCTTTCTGGCTGTTCAACGGCAAAATGTAACACGGTGGGAGGGTCGTTGCCAATTGCTCAGCGCAACACCGACACCAAACTATTTTGACCCAGCGCCACACATATTTTTTTCGACACATCTCCCACTTGCGATTCTTGTGCACATCGGATATCGTAAACCCCGTGTTGTACAGACATGATGAGCTAATGAACCAGTAAGGGAGAATTTTAAATGAAACTGCGAAAAATCACAGATGGCGTGAGTTGGCTGGGTGTTGTGGACTGGAATCGGCGGCTCTTTGACTCACTCATTCCGCTGCCAGACGGAACCAGCTACAATGCGTATCTCGTACGCGGTACCGATA
>JAAZFO010000149.1 GCA_012511695.1 Erysipelotrichia bacterium
GTTGTACAGAGGTGAAGTGGTGCTAAGAAACCGGCAATACAAAAATCTTTTGCGATTTATGAAAACGGACTTTGGGGATTGCGAATCTTATACTTTGATTTTTAAGGAATTCTTATGGAAATTTTAATGAATGTGCTGCTCATGTTAGGTGGAGTGGCCATATTTATGTTTGGCATGAAACAGATGAGCTCGGGGCTGGAGCAGAGCGCGGGACCCGGAATACGCAATCTTTTCAAAAATATGGACAAAAGCAGATTTGTTAACTATGGAATTGGAATCGGATCTACGGCACTAGTCCAATCTTCTTCTGCAACTTCGGTCATGACAGTAGGACTTGCTCATGCGAATATTGTGACAGTTAAGCAAGGTGCCGGATTTATTTTAGGAGCAAAGGTTGGCACCACCCTTACCGCTTTCATATTTGCTCTTTCCGGTGTCAGTAATGACGGTTTTAATATTAGCTATGTTTTTGCATCGTTCGCCTTTGTCGGTGTTATGATTCTTTTTACTACAACCAACGAAATCCTTAACAAAATTGCACCATTTTTAATAGGATTAGGTATGTTTTTTATCGGCTTAGAGGTTATGAAAGTAGCAATTGGCGGATCGGATTCGACTCTAAGCATTGTACTTTCAAAAGCATTTAAATATGAAATTATGCAAAACCCGCTTTTGCTGGTTTTATTGGGGTGTCTATTTACAGCCATTATTCAATCATCCGCTGCGGCGACAGGTGTATTCATTACTTTTTTGGCAACAGGTATTATCCAGAATGTTGATCAATCATTTTTCCTGTTGATGGGAGCAAATATCGGAACTTGTATCGATGGTATTATGGCCTCTTTCACTACTAATGCCAACGGAAAACGTATCGCATTGTTCCATGTCCTTACCAGCGTAATCGGCGCAGCTGCATTCACATTTATTCTTATTGTATTCAGAGCACCCATTACCGGCTTCTTTGATCGCCTGTTTCCCGGAATGCCACAGTTCAGCCTTGCAACATTTAACCTGATTTACAATACTCTTTACACTTTGGTTTTACTCCTGTTTATAGATGAATTAGTCGACTTAATTACACGTTTGGTCAAAGATAAACAAGAGGGACTGGAGGAATTGCTTTATATTGATGAACGTTTTTTACAAACTCCGTCGGTTGCCATTGAACAAGCATTAAAAGAATTATACGGTATGGCGATTCTCGCGAAGGAAAATCTTGATCGTTCTTTTGCTTCGCTAATCAGCAAAGATATGAACGAACGCAAAAAGATTGAAGATGTTGAGCATCGAATTGATTTTTTAACAAATAAACTTACAAGCTTTTTCATCAAAATATCGTCAGTAACAAAATCTGCTGATGATGAAAAATTGATCGCTAGTCTGCATCATGTGACAAACGACATAGAAAGGCTGGGCGACTACGCAATTCTTCTGGCAAGCGAAACCGGCTACATGAAAAAAAATGAAGTTAATTTTTCAGATCAGACCAAAAATGAATTAGGCGAAATATTTGAAAATATTACCGTATTGTTCGACTTGAGTTTTGACGCGTTTACTAAAAAAAGAACTGATAATTTTGAAAAAATTTCAGAACTGCACCAAGAAATAAAAAACCAGATACACACTACGCGCGATGAACATGTGGCACGCCTAAGCTGCGGAATACACCCTGTTGAGGTATCAAAAAGCATTTACTCCGTTCTGTTTTCATTTCAAAGAATAGCAGACCATATTGTAAACATTGCTTTTTCAATTCGATCCACCACCGGAAGTAAAAAAGAAGCATTGCAATCCATAGAAATTGAAAAAGAAAAAGTGGAGCTTGCAGCCGGAATATAGCAGTATGGATATTGCTCTTTTTTACTTTACGATTTTTGGGCTAATGAGCCATAAAAAGAATTTGTCATCGAGATAAAATTTCTCTATGTTTTGTGGGATTCTCTGAGAAATGTATCTATTTTGTATCATTATTCATAAAAAATAGCTATTCTTGAATTATAAAGTAGCTATAAAGCAGAGATA
>JAAZFO010000150.1 GCA_012511695.1 Erysipelotrichia bacterium
GGTTCGGGTAGACCATTTTACGAAAACGAATGTATCCCCCGGGATATCAAAGTCGTTGATTTAGACAACATTACGCCACGACTATTTTATCGTCACCAAGTTTATGATCTTGATTATATCCCCCGAAACTTTGTTTATCAAAATAGTGTAATTGCGGGTTTTAGTTCAACATATCATGCTTTAATGGCCTATGGCCAAATGCCAACCAGTTCCACAAAAGTCGCCATTTTATCTTCGGGCAATGTCGCCCAAGGTGCTTTTAAAGCAATTGCCGTCTTTAATCCTATCATACGGATGTTTTATCGTAAGACGATGGATGAATTCTACGCGACTATATCTGAGTACGATATCATCATCAACGGAATCCAAGTCGATCAACCAGGCATTAATATTATTAACAAAGAGCAACTTGGTATGCTCAAAAAGAATTGCTTAATTATTGATGCGGCCGCCCATCAAGGTCGGGCTATCTATGGCACAAAATTTACTTACTATGATGCACCTATTGCTCATACAGAAGGCGTTGCTTATTATTGCTTGAGTAATTCACCTTCACTTTTTTATAAAACAGCCAGCCAAGAAATATCGAAAGCATTTACTAAATATATCTATAAACCTCACCTTTCTAATCTTCTTTCTTATTTAAATAAAGCGAGCCACGTTTATGAGTAAGCGTCATGTTCGGCCAGTTCTTATTCCACTTCATTACGGTGCCAATGTCGACGGTATCCAATATGGGGCTGACTATGTTTTAGAAAACCTCGATGATTATCTTCTTTTACCCGAAGTAATCTTAAAGGATAAGCAAAATGATCCAAATCTACGAAATTTTTGTACCGTTGTCGCCACAAATAGTGTTGTAGCAACGGCTACTTCATAGATTTATAAAACCGGCCAATTTCCGATAGTCATCGGTGGAGAGCGTAGTGTTGCTCTGGGCTCTAATTCTGCTGTTGCATCACAGGAAGATAATCTCGGCGTTATCTGGGTCGATGCCCATGGCGATATGAATACCGGTGTCACAAGTGAAAGTGGCAATATCCATGGCATGATTCTCGCATCCCTTGTGGGCGAAGGAGAACCAGAGCTCGTCAATCTTCATCGCGAAAAAATTAAACTGAAGAAGGAAAACGTCATCATTTTTGGTGTTCGCGATTTAGATGTAGGAGAACGGGCGAATATTGATAAACTAAACATTAAGTATTTTTCATATGCCTATATTAAGCGGGTGGGGCTTAATCAAGCACTTGAAGAAGCCCGAGCCTATTTCATCGACAAAATAACAAAGCTTCACGTCTCAATTGACTTAGATTCGCTCGATCCGAGTATTATACCTGGTGTATCCGTTCCCGTTGAAAAAGGCTTTCGAAAAGACGATGTTCGAATCATCGTTGATTACTTATTTACAAACTTTACAATCTCTTCCGCTGACATTGTGGAGTATAACCCGCATTATGATAATAACGATAAAACATTAAACTTTCTTCTGGAGTTGATTGAAAAAATTAAAGCTCTGGTTTAATCGTTTATATAAATGATGTGGTCTGGATGAAAAAGGAGTAATACCTCCGGATTATAAAGGCTATTATTCTGCGCAAAAAAGGTAGGAGGATAATCTTTCGAGGTCAGGTAAAACTTGGCCTTTTTTGGTGTATAGCGATCAATTTTTACGAGTAAGGAATTCATCGAAATGGCCCCAACAACGGGATAAAGATAATTATTGCAAAAAAGCATACTACCACTGTAGTTGCGCAAGAAGCCAACCGCATAACCTATCGGAAGTTCGGCAAGCAAACATGACTCAGTCGCAGTAAAACCAGGATAATAGCCAAATGTATCCCCTTTGCGTGCTTTAATAATTCGCGAAGCATAAGTATATAACTCAACCGCTTGTTCAAAGTTGGCATCTAAACCATCACCATACAAATTTGATCCGATACGGATGGCGTTACCAACATCAAGTAAATATGTTTCAGATGAGCATAAGTGCTTATATTTGATCTCGTAATGAGGGAATAATGCCTTAATTTCGTTAATCGCTTTTTGATCGCTTTGGATGCGCAAATGACCATAGAGCCCCTCCACTTGAATGTCATTTTGCCGGCATAATAACAACGCTTTGTCTATGGCTTCTTGTGTGCAAATACTACTGCGATGATGACCGAGATCATATTGAATATGGACGCGGCGATTTTTTAAATGCGCTATTGTTTTGATTTCTTTGACGCTATTGAGCGAATAAACAATATTGGGATGATCAACGAGCCGTTCACGAGGCGTTTCAAACACGAGAACATCGCAACCAGTCTTCAGCCGTAAA
>JAAZFO010000151.1 GCA_012511695.1 Erysipelotrichia bacterium
AGTTTCATCGACCCTCACTCCATATAAATCATAAACATAACTTTCCGTAATCTTGACTTTCACAATCTCACCTTCTTTTAAGGGGCGAGAAGAGGCAAAAATAATTTTACCATCAATATCATCTGGAGCATTATAATAACTCCTTAATAAATAATAATCACTTTCTTGACCGATGACTAGACCAGTCATTATTTTACCGAGGTGTTTTTGGTTTTGCTCATAAGAAATCTTTTGTTGTAAAGCCATCAAAGTTTCTAAACGCTTTTGTTTGGTCGCTTTGCGCACTTGGTGGGGAAGTTTATAGGCCACTGTGCCTTCTTCACGTGAAAATGTAAAAGCGCCGAGATGATCGAACTTCACCTCTTTAATAAAAGCTAATAAGTTTTTGAAATCTTTAGCGGTTTCACCAGGAAAGCCCACAATAATTGTCGTTCTTAAAATAGCATTTGGGACTCTTTTTCTTATTTTATTAATAAGCCTAGTTAAATAATCTTTATCGCCACGGCGATTCATCGCTTTAAGAATGCGATCTTCGCTATGCTGAATCGGAATATCAAAGTAAGGAGTCAAGCGCTCTTCCTTAGCGATTAAGTCAATTAAATCATCAGTGATTTCATCGGGATATAAATATAATAATCTGATAAATTTTAATTCCTTGATCGCTAATAAACCCCTAATTAAATCCGCGATATTTTTTCTTGGTTTTAAATCCTGCCCATAGCGGGTCGTATCTTGAGCGAGGATAACGAATTCTTTATAACCTTTATCGGCTAACTCTTGCGCTTCTAAAATAATACTTTGATAAGGTCGCGAAACATAGGGGCCACGAATCAAAGGAATCGCGCAATAAGTACAACAGTTAGAACACCCTTCAGCAATTTTTAAATAAGCAGAATAGCTGCCAGTGGAAACCAATCGAAATTGATCGTTTAAACCTTTGTATTTAGTGCCGCGCTCACTTAAAGTTGCCAATAATGTGGCAAACCGTGGATAGTCACGGATTGGAATCCATAAATCTACTTCGGGGATAGCTTTTTTTAGTTCCTCGTGATAGCGGTTAACCAAACAGCCGATGACGACTACTTTGCACTCTTTATTAATGTTGGCTAAAACCACATCAATACTTTCTCTTTTGCTCGGTTCAATAAAGCCACACGTATTAATAATTAAAATGTCCGCTAATTTTTTATCTTGAACAATTTGATAACCATTACGCACTAATAGCCCGAGGACATTTTCACTATCGACTAAGTTTTTAGCGCACCCTAAAGAAATTAAAGCTACCTTTTTCATCATTCACTTCTTAAGGCGACGACTGGATCTTGCCGTGATGCGTGCATCGAAGGTATTAAACCGGCCATCACCGATAAAAAGATGCTGAGTAAGAGCATGATGCCAATAATCGAGAAACTGAGGATGGCGATAGCCGGCACACCTAAAGTTGAAACGACAATATTAATTATTAAACTAACGATTGCCGTTAGCGTTAAACCGATCACACCACTCAGTGCGCCAGTGATAAGGTTTTCAGCAATAAATAAGCGTGAAACGTCTTTTTTACGCCCTCCTAGCGAACGAATAACCCCGATTTCCTTAACCCTTTCAATAACAGAAATATAAGTGATAACCGCGATCATAAAACAAGAGACGACTAAAGAAAGGGAAGTGAAGACGACTAAAGCAACGGTAATGATCGTAATCATCCGATCAATGACACTGATGATTAAAGAGATGACATCTGAATACGTCAACTCGTCACGAGCGGAATGCGGAACGACCTTTTCCTGAAGAGTGCCTTCGTAAAGTATGAGATCCCCCTCTTCATTCCATGTCTCTAGATAATCGGTAACTAGTCGTTTTTTATTGAAATTTTCTGGAAAAATACTCATCTTGTCAGGCAACTTTTCCAAATGATAAGTGAGAGTGTCTTCATCGTCGGTTTGCGTGACGATTTTTAAGCCGCTTAAAGCGCGTAAATAAATGGCATCTTGTTCGAGATAATCGCCGCCACCCCTTCCTTGATTAAGAATGGCCATTATACCGGAACCGATATCTCCATTTAACGAACTGGCATATCCTTTTGTGTTTTTTATCGGGTTATTACCATCGGTATAATCGGTGTAATTAAAAGTGACATAAGCTTTGTAGGGACTACTTTTTTCAGCTTCGCTACCGATGTAGGAATTGAAGCCATAATTTTCGTTGCGAATAATTTCACTGTCAAAGGCATCTTCCATATATCTATCTTGGAAAGCTTTGGTGTAATAAACGCCACGCGATAAAGTCCCAAAAGTTACCTCTTGTTTTGGTTTTAATATACCGGCAATAGAAACTTCTACTTTGTTTGTAATCGCATTGATATCTGCTTCTGCACTATATTGATAGTCGGTAATTGTTTCTTCTCTCGGTGTTGCAGAAATAGCAGTCGATACCGTAGTTATCGTTTGTTCTGGGCCGGGGTTAGTTATTAATGTCGTCGTTTCTTCACCTTCGTTTAGTGTTAAAACATAAGTAGTTGAGCCATCGACATTTTGTCCGATCCAAGAACCATAAATCGGATCAACATTTGGATTTTTCAACCCGTTTCTTGCAAAATAAACGATATCATAATTGAGATTGGGTAACTTGATAACTCCACCGGTGAGGATGTCGCTAGCTTCATTGTATTGCAGCGCAAAGAGCTGCATGCCTGTGGAGTCAGTTAGGGTAGCGCTATATTCGGTGTAATCACGTAACTTGATGTCATCATAATGATAGATTTCATCGTGTGCTAAATAATATAATTTTTTATCGAGTAAAGTCTCGTATTGGAAGGAAGTGGTATAAGGATACAAATCTTCTAACTCTTCTTCTGTCAGCGTATTATCTTCCTCATACTTAGCGATCGCTTTACGGGCAATATTGATGACTTCTTTTTCTTCGTAAAAGCCGAGTTGCGCAAAATTTAAATCAGTCAGGGTTGTGTCATTGCCAACGACTAACATGATTTCATTTTCGCCTTCTGGAAAACGCGAATCGCCTAATAAATCATACTGCGATAAAATGTAGTCTTTCGCCCCAGCTTCGCTCGGTATCAAATGCATAAAGTCCGTAAATAAATCGACATAACTAGCGTACTGAGAAAAGCCTTCGACAGTTTTTAATTCCGCGATGTAGCGTTGCGTGAGGCCATTAAGAGAAATAACTACTTCGTCATCTTCTGGACTCGGCTTCCAAGTTGTAAAGATGTTATTAGTGACGTCGGTGCCGTAGTCAAAAGATAACGCCGAGACATAACTTTCTGGTATTTCTCTGACGAACTGGACTAAATCTTCATTAATCGTATTAGTTTTAACTTGCGTGAGATCTTTATAACGTTTCATTAAAAAATCGATGACTGAATTCAAACCGACTTCAGTCGTTATATCAAAATCTGGGATATCAACCGTGGCGTGTTCAGACATCCCTTCCATAATTGAAGAGTAATCAACCGCTTCTTCTTCAATCGTAAGCGGATAACTCGACAACATATCGTTTTGCATTGAGCCGATATAAGAGCGAACACCGGTCGAGGCCGCTAGAACAGTGGAAACACCAAAGATTCCAATACTGCCTGCAAAAGCGACTAAAATCGTTCTTTTCGCTTTGGAAATTAAATTGGCAACGGATAAAGAAGTTGCCGTTATAAATGACATTGAGCTCTTGCCTTTTTTGTTATCAGATTTTTTTTGTTTAACTAATGGTTTTGGGTCTTTTACCTTTTTTCCATCGTAAGGATGGCTATCGCCAGTGATGACGCCATCAATCATGTTGACAATCCGTGTCGCATAGCGAGAGGCCAAATCAGGGTTGTGGGTCACCATGATGACTAGTCGATCTTTGGCGACTTCTTTAAGTAAATCAACGATTTGAGTCGACGTCTCACTATCAAGTGCCCCAGTCGGCTCATCCGCTAATAGGATTTCGGGGTTGTTGACTAAAGCACGAGCGTTCGCCACTCGTTGCATCTGCCCTCCAGACAATTGGTTTGGTTTCTTTTTTTCTAGACCTTGTAGCCCTACTTTAGCTAATGCTTCATAGGCTCTTTCTTTTCTTTCCTTTTTAGACACTCCAGCGATAGTTAGTGCCAACTCGACATTACGCGCCAATGTTTGATGAGCGATTAAATTATAAGTTTGAAAAACAAAACCGATCGAGTGATTGCGATACGTATCCCAATCATAATCGGTATAATTTCTGGTCGATTTATTTTTAATGATTAAATCGCCTCTGGTATAGCGATCTAAGCCACCGATAATATTTAAAAGAGTCGTTTTGCCGCACCCAGAAGGGCCGAGCACCGCTACGAATTCATTTTGGCGAAACTTTATTGAAATATCACGCAAGGCCCGGACTGGTTCCTGGTCTCTCATCGGATAATTTTTTTTAATTTTTACTAAATGTAACATAGTTAACCCCCGGCGCAATATTAAAAATGATAAACAATTATCGGGGGTATGTCAAGCGTTGTGCGCAGGCGTAAAACAATGTGTCCTTACCGCTTAATCGCAGCGTAGGATTTGCCAAAACTTTTTTTAATCATCCAACTGTTAGAAGTTTCTTTTTTAATATTTTGTATGAACGGAAAATAACGAATAGCGCCAGATAAAATCCCAGCTTTTTGTAAGATTGATTTTAAGACAGCTTGTTTGATAAAGAGCAAAATAATAGCGACAACTATCGCAAAAACCGCAATACCAAAAAAAGCCAATGAAATATAAAGAAACAAAATATAAAAAGTGAAAAAATCTTCAGTGATAAGGTACGCGATCAAAAATAAAACTCCGAGCACCGTCAAGATAACGG
>JAAZFO010000152.1 GCA_012511695.1 Erysipelotrichia bacterium
CACCTGGGCCGAGTGGATTGAGTGGTAAGATTTGCCAATAGCGGTAATTAACTTTTTTTAACCAATCCACAAAAGCAAATGCTCCGCTCGAAAAATCTCCAATGCCGTGGTTACCTGGCAAAGCAGAGATCGGTAGTAAAACGCCGAATTTATTTTGCACGCTCATCACAATTAGTAGTATATATTTTTCTAATGAAAATTTATATATTTTTACTCAAAATCTTTAATTATCTCGATATCACGCCTATGATAAATTTATGTCAAACGTCCATTTATTAATTGTGGATATTAATTTAGGTAAAAAATACCACAGTCTTCTGTTGGAAAAACTGAGCGAATCACAAATTGCCAAGATGCTAAAATTTGCTAAAGAAAACGATCAGTTGCGCTCGCTTCTTTCTTCTTACTTGAAAAATCAATTATCAAATAGCGAAGAAAAAATTAATGAATTTGGTAAACCTTATTTCCCTGATGCTCCTCGGTTTAATATTTCACATTCTGGCAAATATTTAGTCATGGCCCTCGCAGATAAAGAAATAGGCATAGATATTGAAGAAAACGTCACGCGCAACTTTTCTGTTTTAAAAAAAATCTTTAATGAAGCAGAAGTTAAATTTCTAAAAAATCAAGAAGACTTTTATTATTTGTGGTGTAGCAAAGAAAGTTTAATTAAGTGTTTAGGCACCACCATCAATATGATTAAAGATATTCCCAGTTTACCGCTTAATGGAATCAAAACTTACCGCGGTATTAATTATCGATGTCATTCGTTAATTTATGATAACCACATTATTTCTATTACCTTAAAAAGTTCGCGACCATTTAATGTACACATCGACAAGATACAAAAACTCCCTTTTATATTCCGTACTGATATCAAGTAATTATTTTTCGTTCCACCTTAAACATTAAAAAAGGTTGTTAATTTTTTTTGTTTTTAAGAGATTGATATTGTTCCTAGACGTTTTAGCAATTGCAAAACACCTATATGTATATTATATTTAAACAAGATATTATTTACGTTTTACGTATCTGGGAAAAGAAAGGAAAAGATTTTTATGAAGTCTTCTATCTTCGATAAGCCTCTTTTTAGAGCAAGAGTCGATCAAAAAAATGCAAAGCTATTTCCAGAAGGTGCATTGGGTTATTTAGTTGGCCCTACTTTAGCTTTGATCAGCAACTCATTCATCGCCAGTTATTTGCAAAAATACTATACTGATGTCTTGGGTTTGTCTACTTGGGCACCAGTTTTTTTAATTTTATTACAAGTTTTATCAGTCATTCTCGTCGTCACTGGCAACCTTGTGGTTGGCAGATTGATTAACAAATTTAACACTAAAGCCGGAAGAGCTAGACCATTATTGTTGATCAGCTTACACCTGATTGAGTTAGCTATCTTTGTCATGTTTTTCTTCACTCCGAGACAAATTGAATTTGGCGGACAAGCTAGCGGGATAGTCACCTGTATTATGGTCGCTATCGGTTATAACCTATATTTCTCTGTCGGTTATCCCCTTTACTATGCTTCTCACTCTGCATTAGTCGGTTTATCAACTCGTGACTCTAAGGCTAGAGGCTTATTAGCCACCCTTTCTAACGGGGCACTTTTAGCAGCCATGGGTGTTTGTACGATGATTTTACCTTTCTTTATCGGAGAAATTTTCGATGTACCGGAAAAAGCTTATGAAGTCTTAAAGTGGGTCGCCCTAGTTTTAGTGATTATCACTATTCTTGGAACTATTTTAGAA
>JAAZFO010000153.1 GCA_012511695.1 Erysipelotrichia bacterium
ATACATCTCATCAAAAGTTGCATCAATGCCAATCGCATCATAAGGGCGATGTCTTTCCACTTCCTCAATTTTTGTTGATTCCGCCAAGCTGATAGCAAAGTTATTAGTTCCCATAATATAACGCAAGAGATCACCTTCTGAAATTGTTGAGCAATATTCCCCATTTTCCTTAATGATCGGCACCACTGAAAATTTATGAAAAGCAAATTTTTCTAACGCCTGGCGTATAGTAGAATCTTCTTTGATAAAAAAAGTAGATACTTTTGGGGTCAATAAGTGGAGTAAATTAAATTCATTTTTCATAAAGTTGGTATGCAATAATATATTTTTTCGTTGTTTAATTTTTTATAATTTATCAGTGGAAGAGTTGCAAATCAGACGCTATGAATAATATAACTCAAACGGAGAAAAATTCAAAAGTTTTACAAACACAGTAATGTCACTGAATTAGCTTGTCTATATATAGAATTATGATTTATTCGTGAAGCTTTTTCTAGTCATATTGTTTTAATGTTTTTAAGTATTCATTTAATGCTTGGTCTTCGCAATAAACATAAGTTCCTAAAACACCTCGCGTTAGTAAAACGTAATATGTATTTTTAATAAGTCTTTCTGCCAATTCATCTTCTGCTGTTCTAATTCCTGACCTATCAGTTTTTGCGTGTTCGGTTTTATCGAACTGGATTTTACCATCTCTGTAGACAATATCTTTGCCGATAATGACACCGCAGTAATTAAGATCAACCCCTTGGCAAGTGTGGATACATCCGATTTCATTTATTGATAGCGGATCATCGACCCAAGAATAAGCCGTGACTCCAGTTCCGAATTGGAGATTCCACTTCTTTGCAAATTTTTTAGAAGGAATAATGACATCGTTAACGCCATCTCTAATTGCGCGATTTGACGCCCATTCGTACGTATAGCCGGCTACAACTCTACAGCGTCCATTGAATTTTTCTGGCTGGGGGACAATTGTACATTCTCTTGCTGCCTGCTCTTCTTGAGATTCTACATCTTTGGTTTTGATAGCCTCAAACATATCATTAGGATCATCGAAAACTTGAAAATCATAAGAATTGTTTGCTGCAAATATTGTCTTATTATCAGATAGCCCTAAAAAATATTTAATTGTTTGAATATAATTATACCCGCCTTGAACGCGATATTGAGACATTAATTCAAGCTGCTCTCCCTCAACAACTTGAGAACGGCATTGTTTAGCAAGGACTTTAATATTATCAATTGTTGCGTAATCGTCTGTAGTCACTGCTTGATTATCGTCGATGAAGAAGACCGATACTCGCGCGGTATTAATTATTTCTTCTAACATATTTACTCCAGACCTAACACCAATACCGCCCTTCCACTTAAAAAGTCTATGTGCCTCATCGACCATAATACATGGGACTTCGTTTTTCGGCCTGTTAACAAATGCTGTTGGATACTTGAAAAGGTCTCTTAAATAACCTATTTGAAAAGCTTTTCCATATTTTAAGCTGTTGAACATGGTTTTTCTTGGGGCAGAATTAACTGTTACATAAAAAGTAGTAATTCTTTGGGATTTCTTTTTAGGAGAGCATAATTGGCCCAGCGCATTAATGGCGACAATTGATTTACCTGTACCCGCACCACCTTTAATAATTATAGTTTTCTTTTGATCGTAAAATATCGCTTCTTTAATAGTGTCGACAATAGCGGATAGAGCATAGGATTGTCTATCGTCTAGTGTGTACATCTGATTGCCACTTAAAGCATCTCTGATAAGTTTAGCAAAATCATCAGAAGGAACTGTCCTAGCGTTAGTGATTTCATATAAAATTTCGTGACATTTTTTTGAAACATATTTTTTAACAAATTTTTTCAGTTTATCTCCGTCACCACTTAAAAAAACTGGTGAGTTAGGAATGAAAGGGAATAAAGAAACATCACCCATTACACCTTTAAAGCCTGAATCCATATTGTGGCAATAAGAGCAAGACTCGATACCGACCTTTTCATTTTGAACATATTCATTAAATGATCTTAATTGTCCTGCGTAATTATATGCTTGATAGGATGGGTGAAAATGATCTTCAAAAACACCTTTTGCCACCATTGTAAAAACTTTATTAAGTGAATCAACTCTTTGAACTTGTGACCACTGTTTTAACTCAACGATAACCATGTTTTTATTATTAGATTCATCTACCCCATAAATAAGAAAGTCTAACCTCTCCATACTGTGCTTGAGTCGGTATTCCACTGCGACATCAATATCATCATCAAGACCGGAATCTTTTAATGCCAAAGCGATTTCGGGTAGCGAATTTTCCCATGAAGTCACCCAATTACTTTTCACGTGAGTGTAACCAGCGTTGTACATAGACTCCTTAATTATTTGTCCAATATCTTTTGTAACCAAACACGAATTAATAAAATTACGTATTGTTTGACAATATACTATTTGATTCACACCCGGGCCCCTTCCTTAAGCAAAATGTTTTTTATTTACTTTTGGATATAATACCATATTTAAATTACTAGTAATCCAATATCGCTTTGAAAACAATTATCGAACAAAAGCAAGCAATCACACTTCATATTTGGACAATGTAATTCAAATTAAAACTTTGCTTAAAACTTTTCTACGCTGTATAAGTAAAGTTTTGGTATTGAAAGTTTACTTAGAATGTTTTGTGTTGTGGCTAAGTAAAGGAAGGGTGGATAAAAACAATCGATGAAAAAGCCCGTTCCGTGTCAAAAGAAAAGTAATTAACTCTATATACCGTTTTAATGATTTCCTACCGCCTTAATTGCAACAATACAATTGTCTCAACATGCGAAGTCATTGGGAACATATCAACTGGTTGAATAAAAGTGACATCGTAATGTTTAGATAAATATTCCACGTCTCGCGCTAAAGTTTCAGGGTTGCAGGATACATAAATAATTTTTTTGATTTGTTTATTGACTAACGTGGATAAGAATTTTTTATCACTTCCGCTTCTAGGCGGGTCCATAATTACCACATCGATTTGCTCATCACATTTAGCGATATATTCACTCGCATCATCGCAAATAAATTCAATATTTTTTAAATTATTCCTTTTGGCGTTTCCAATTGCGTTTTTATGGGCACTTTTGTTTGATTCTACTGAGATAACTTTTTTAGCTTTTTTAGCAGCGAGTAAACCGATAGTACCCACTCGAGAATACGCATCTAAAAGCGTTTCTTTTTTTGAACAATTAATCAAATTAAAGACTCCGCTATATAGTTTCTCTACTTGAATAGGGTTAACCTGGAAGAAACTTGATGCACTTATTTCAAATGTTAGTCCCAAAATATCATCTTTAATTTTCCCAGGCCCATAAAGAACTTTATCTAGTTTGCCTAAAACAACATTAGTTTTACGAGCATTGACATTTGCAACAATCGTCGTGATTTCTGGATGTTTTTGCACTAAGCTGTTTATAAAATTTCTTTGTCCGGGAAAATTCAAAATAGTCGTTACTAAAACGACCATTACTTCTGGATAATGAAAACTAGTTCTAATGAGGACGTGTCGCAATATGCCTTTCCCTGATTTCTCGTTATAAATTGGAATTTTCATTTCTTCTAATAGTAATTTGATGTCCCATAAGATCGGCGCCGCTCTCTTATCTTCGATCATGCATTGTTTAGTGGGTACGATAATGTGCGTATTTTCCTTATAAAAACCATACTTAACTTTGCCGCATCTATCTTTAGCAAACGGCACTTGAATTTTATTGCGATAATGATAAGGATCTTCCATCCCAATACAAGGCAGGACTTCAGTGTCCACATCAGCAATTCTTGTCATCGCATTTTTCACTCTTTTTGTCTTATATTC
>JAAZFO010000154.1 GCA_012511695.1 Erysipelotrichia bacterium
CACTTGCACTGAACTAGCATGTCCGAAATTATCAAAGTATCCCTTTGTTTGTAATTCTTGTACCCTTAAACAAAATTGTCGCCGCTTGAAACGTTATTATCATGCAAAAGTAGCTCACTATAAAGCTTCTTCTCGCTTGGAGATGGCCCGCTCAGGCTCCAGACATTCAAAAGGTGAAATACTCACCCTTGAAGAGCTCCTTGCTCCTGGCCTAAATAAAGGACAAAGTCTTCATCATATTATGACCGCTAAAAAGGAAGCGTTTACTATCAGTGAACGCACAGTCCGCAATTTGATCAATCGCGGGGAGTTAGCTTTTCATAATATCAACTTGCCGATAACTGTACGCTTTAAAGTTAAGAAGAAAAAAACAGTATGTTTACGCTAAACGCTCAAATATGCCAGAAGTTCTTTTAGGCCGTACTTATGCAGATTTTAAAGATTTTGTTCGTTTTGGCGACCATTATGCACAAATCGATTCAGTCATCGGCAAACAAACTGATAAACAAACAATTGCCACTCTTATTTTTCCGACTTTGAGTTTTATCTTTGGTTTTATCTCACCACAAAAAGGATGGTTATCTGTTAATAATGGCCTTGTTAACATTTTGAAAAAATTAGGAATCGTTCTTTTTAAACAAGCATTTCCAGTGATATTAAGCGATCGCGGAACAGAGTTTGATCAGCTCTATAAGCTTGAAAAAACACTTGATGAAGATGGCATTGTTCAGCCACTTAGTAAAGTTTTCTACGCTGACCCTTACACTTCTAATCAACGGGCTGAGTTTGAATCAAACCACCGTTTTATTCGTCGCTTTTCTACCTAAAGGCACCTCTTTCAAGGACCTCTCTCAAGACCATCTCGATTTAATGTTTTCTCACATTAATGGTCTAATCCGGGCGAAACAAAATAATAAAACTGGTTATGAGCTCGCAAAAGCTTACTTAGGAGAAAGCTTCCTAACAGCGATGAATATTCGTTATATTCCTCCAGAAGATGTGACTTTAAAACCTTCGCTATTTAACACATTAAAATAAAAACGACTAGTTTATCCCCCTAATCGTTTTTGCAGAAGAAACGCCTTGTTTTTTAAACCTAACCTTTGTAACTTTAACTTTTTCCAAGTCCGTTAAAAGGTGTTTTACTCGTGCTTTAACACGTTTGTTTTTTGGGCTGTTTCTATATTCATTATACATTTTTTTATAAATTCACAACTCTTTTTATTATCTTAGGATGGTGTTTTATTCTCTTTTTCTCTTAGTGATAACTATTTTGTCAAAATGTCACTTTTAATTATTCAACTAACGTCTTTTGAATTTTTATTCGTTTTAAGTTATAATTTTTTTACTCATGGGACCAGATGGCCTATAGGGAGGACGCTATGTTCCAAAAATTTACTCCACAAAAAATTGTGCTCACGGGTTTGTTGCTCGCCCTTGAAATCTTATTCCAAATTCTTAGCAACTACATTCAAATCGGTCCTGTTAACCTAAATTTATCATTATTAGCTGTCACCTTTGCAGCTATTTTAGCGGGGCCACTATCCGGGGGAATCTTAGGTTTTTTTAATGGAATCTTAACTTTATTATCTCCTTCAACCATCGCTATTTTTATGCCGATTAGTTTATTTGGAACGGTGGTAACTGTACTATTAAAATGTACTTTAGGTGG
>JAAZFO010000155.1 GCA_012511695.1 Erysipelotrichia bacterium
ATATTAATGGCAACGGAAAATTACGTTTAAAAAATTTAATTCTCGATGGCGGACGTTCAAGTTCAGATAATTATGATGGCGCCCTTATTTATATTAAAAGCGGGGAACTATATATCGGTGAAAATACGACGCTTAAAAGAGGGAAAAGACTCCATGCCGATGGCGGTGGAGCTATCGTGGTGGAAAGTAGTTCTAAATTGGTGATGACCGGTGGACTAATTACCCAAAATTACGCTACTGATAAGGCTTCAGCTATTGGCTTTTTTACCCCAACAACCCAATGTACAGTCCGTTTACTCGGTGGAAAAATAATTAATAATGGCACAACGACTGCCTTTGCAATCGCCAACCACCAAAACGTCGACTATTACTTCGGTGGTGATTTTGAAATGCACGGTAATACGATTCCTAGTGGTGAATATAATATGAATATAACAAGCGGGACGGCAAATAGAAGAAATATTCATATTTACGAAGACTTTAGTGGGAAAATTTATTTTTCTGATGCACGATCAAATTTACCAAGTAGAACAATTGATTCAATTGAAATCATTAACGCTAATGGAAATCCAATTTCTGGCAGTCCAAAACATATGACAAATGTCTCTCCAGTCGCTAATAAATATTTATATCTTAAATATAGTGGTTCCGCTTACTCATGGACTTATGCTTATGAAGATAACCATGCCCTTATTACTCCACCAACAGTGAACGCCACTGGAAAACTTGCCAGAAGAGCAATCATTGGTGGGACGATTGAAGAGCCAGTTTATAGCAATACGATCGTTATTGAAGAAGTGGTCTTACCAAAGCTTAATGCGGTTGATTATGACAGTGTGAGTTATGACTCCACCACGGATAAAATTACTTATGTTTACATACATAACGGGGTAACGTATCCGCTTATTTACGATGCGCCCGCTAGTAATAATGCTGGTTATAGCCAAGTGGAAATTACATCACCAACGATTACCACAGAAGGCTTAATTGAAAAACGCCATAGTAGTTATCCCGGGGTAGCCTTTGAAACATTTATTACCCCTATTTTGAGCGATGAAGGCTATGATTTAGTGATCGACTATAATAGTAAAACGGAGACATATACTTTGAAAAATGAATATGGCGCTCCAATCGGAGTGACCGTTGTCATCGACTTTCCGCTTGATATTACTAACTATCACGAACCATCACTTTTAGTTATCCCAACAGTAAACGCTACTGGCAGTGCTTCAGTTAGCCACTCTTCTTTACCGGGAGCGTTATTAGAAATTGATTTACCCAAACTAGCCGTTGGCGCTAATTTATATACATTTGAAGGTGTCACTAATGGTGAAGCTTTTTATACATATGTTGATCAAATCACGGGAGTGGAAATCGTCGTCAGTTACGTTTTAGCAGATTTTAACGCTTTTACGCAAAGTGTATTAATTTCGCCAACCAAGGATAATCCAGGAAATGCTAAGTTGACGCATCCTGACTTACCAGGTTTAGAAGTAGACTTTGTTTTGCCCCTATTAAATAGTGATTCATACGTTATTAGCGAAGATGGCGGCTCTATCTTATATGCGTATACCGAAACTAATACGGGCGAAGTCATTACTATTAGTGTCTTAAAGCCTGCTGATGGTTTTGTCTATGACTTGACTGAAAGTCCCGCTGCTGAGCAACCGGGCACAATAACGATCACACACCCAGATTTACCAGGTTGGAATGAAGTGATTAATGTAGCCTCTCTTAACGGTAGTGACTATACGATTAGCATCGTTAACGGCGAAGCTATTTATAATTATACGGAACCGATTAGTGGGCTCGATATTGAAGTTAAGGTAGCCTTACCAACTACAAATTACACACAAACAGTGTCGAAACCAACGTTATCTAATAGTGGAAGTGCTACCGTTACCCATCCTGATTTACCAGGCGTCTTAATTAATGTCATTTTACCAGTTTTAAGCGACCCCGTTTACATAATCTCTCGGGATGATGAAACAGTATTTTATACGTATATCGAACCGCTGACCGGTGAAGAGTTGGTTATCAGCGTTGTTAAACCTAATAGTAATTATATCTATACTGACACTAAACAACCTGGAGTTGGTCTAAGTGGAGAAATTATAGCCACCCATCCCAATCTTCCTAATTGGAGTGAGACGTTAAGCGTCCCACCATTAAATGGTAGTGATTATGCTATTACGATTGCTGATAATGAAATCATTTACACTTACACTGAACCAACGAGCGAAAAAGAAATAGAAGTCCGTCTTCCTTATAATTATGCAACTGGACAGTTTACGTGGACAGTAAATGAAAATGCAACGCTCACGGATGGGGGAATCCTTTTTGGAACGAATCCCGATTATCCAGGAGTAACTTTTACTATCGAAATTCCTTCTCTTGACAACGAAAGCTATGACGTTAGTGTCAATGAAGATGGCACATTAAGATACACATTAAAAGATAAACTATACGGTGATATTTACTTTGATGTCCCCGCTTTAGAAGGAAAAGTTAATTTATGGCCGCTCATTATTATTCAATTAATCATCATCCTTATTTTAGGCGTTTTCATTGCCTTAAAGCTAAGAGAAAATGCTAAAAGAAAAGATGAGGTAACCGCTATGATTACATTACCTTTCTTTGTCATTATTATTCCACATCTCGCCTGGCTATGGATTAGTCTTCTGGCGATTATTCTCATCGCGGAAGCCCTTTATCTCGGTTACTTATTTTTAAAAGATAAAAAAGATGAAGGCCTTTCTAAAACAAAAGAAACGAATAAATCAAAAGCCGCTAAAAAGGATAAGAGTAACTAAATATTAACGATTAAAAAAGAAAAGTTTTGGCGTCGTTATTCGACCACCGCTAGATTGCGACCGTTTTCTTTCGCCCGATAGAGATTTTTATCAGCGGCTTCAATCAAATTGTTAAAATTTCCAACGTTGTTGTTTGGAAAAGATGTTCCGCCGATGCTAACTGTTATTTTGATGTGCTGCGAATTATATATAAAAGAAGCTTCTTCTATCGATCTTCTGATGCCTTCGGCAATTTTTTGAGCATCAACAGGCGAAGCTCCTGGCAAAATAACGGCGAACTCTTCGCCACCATATCGCAAAAATATATCGCCTTCACGCAATGCTTTTTTAGCGGTTTCAGTCATATTTATTAAAACTTTGTCGCCTAATAAGTGGCCATAAGTGTCATTCACATTTTTAAAGTGATCGATATCAATCATTAAAACTCCTAAGGGTTGTGATGTACGAATGGCCCGTGAAAATTCTTCTTGTAATCGTAAAAGGCCAAATCTGCGATTTAAAATACCGGTTAAGGGATCATTAGCCGCAAGTTTTTGCAGTTGGTCATGGGTAACCGCATTTTTAAGGGCAAGTGATAATCCTTGAGAATATAATTCAATATCCATTGCTCCATCGCTATAAAACTGATGATCGCCTGCTAAAACGATGACTCCTAAGACGATACCTTTATATAAAATCGGCTCCGCAATAATGTGCTTGGGATGAAAATCTAGGAGGAGTCCGCTTATTTGAATATCGCTAGGAAACTCAAAACAACGTCTTTTTTTATCGGCAAAAACGTGGCCAATTGTTTGGTTATCGATTAACTTTTCCGGCGCAATGATGCCACTTGAAGAGAGTAATTGTAATTCGCCATCTTTTTCGATAATAATAGCGCCAGCATTTGCGCGCATCACATTTAAAAGATTTTTAAGAGCTTCCATGGCAAGCTTATCTAGCTCAAGCCTACTCGATAGCATTTCATTAAACTTTTTCACTGAATCTTCAGTGGTAAAGGCTTTTTGTAAAGCAGTGACCAAAGAGTTAAAGGCACTGGCGACTGCGCCAATTTCATCATTTGCGCGAACTCCAATCATACATTCTGAAGTTAAATAATTTGTGAGACCTTCGTGATTATTACGGTTCAAAAGCTTCTTCTCTACTTTAGTCACATGTTCACCAAGAACATTTAATTTCGCGCCGACAATTTTTTTAGCAAGAAAAATATTGAAAACACCAACGATGATGCCGGCGAGAATACACAGAGTAAAAAATAAAGGGTTAAGGACAGTGTGTGCTTGTACGTCGGTAACTAAGAGGACAAAAAAAGGGAAGACTACCCCAATTAGTATCCCAAAGCCGATCATGAATATTGCGAGAACGTTGAAGATTTTGTATTTAGTCATTTTTTTCCTCGTTTCGGTGGTTTATAGTCCACTATATATTTTATATTTATCGTAAATAAATAGATTTAATTTGATTATAGGTGAACTAATTGTAAAACTCAAGACGGTAGATAAAGGGTGTAATTAAGGAGTCTGA
>JAAZFO010000156.1 GCA_012511695.1 Erysipelotrichia bacterium
ATGAGAGTTTGTAGTACTAAATCGACAGTATTATCGTTGTAGATTTTTCTAAAGAAGTCAGTGCCACTTAATTCGGTTGGCAATTCGCCTTCAGGAGTAAGAAATGTATTTTCATACTCTTCTTTTTCCTCTTTAGATAAGTCACTATATTTAACGCCTTGTTTTAAAAACTTAGTTGTGCGATTTAAAACCGTGTATCCCACTAAATACTGATCTTTGACAGCTTCTTCCATTTCATAATGAAACGTTGGCACTCCTTCTTCTAAATCAAAAATTACATAAGTTGAGCGTTCAATTTCATCTCGCGGTGTCGCAGTCAGCCCGATGAGTAGAGAATCAAAGTAAGTAAATATAGCCTTGTATTTATTGAAAATAGAGCGGTGAGCTTCATCAATAATAATGAGATCAAAGCGGCCAATGCCAAAAGTTCTATCATCTCCATCTATTTGATTAATCATCGTTTGATAAGTGGAAAAGACTAGTCTCGCATTTAAATCAGGCACCTTATCTTTATCCGATAAAACTGAAATAGTGTAATTAGGTAGAAATTTATTAAAACTTCTTTTTGCTTGAGTGACTAAAGCTGTCCTGTCCGCTAAAAAGAGGACATTTTTAATCCAACGATTTCTTTGAAGGAGTTCCACTAAAGAAATTGCTGTCCTAGTTTTTCCAGTGCCCGTCGCCATCACTAGCAAAGTCTTTCTTCTTTTTTGATTGAACGATTCGACAACATTTGTAATAGCCATTTTTTGGTATGGCCGATCAGTAATTTCCTCTTTTATTGACAAATCTCTAACCAACCCTCTAGAGCGCAGTTGTATTAAGTATTCAAGTTCCTTTAAGTTGTGGAACCCAAAAATTTGTCTTGCTGGATACCCGAGTTGATCAATAATCCATATTTGATAACCATTTGTGTAATAAACAATTGGAAGACATCCGTATTCTTGTTGTAGACATTTTGCATAAAGTAAAGCTTGTTCTTTGCCCTTAATAGGAGAAGCGCTCGTCTTCTTAGCTTCAACAACCGCTAAAGGTTTGCCATCACTTCCGTATAATACATAATCAACAAAACCTATGCCTTGTTTATTAGGCATACCTGATACTTTGATTTCCACACCGGCTTTTTGAGGCAGTTTGACGTTCTCTTTTTCAAGTACATTCCAACCAGCCTCTCTTAAAAATAGGTCGATGTACACCTTGCGTGTTTGAGCTTCACTAATATTAATACCAACACTAAGCGTAGTGTGCTTATCAATTTTCGGTTTTAACTGACTTACTAAATGTAGATTAATATCAACTTCTTTATCCGTTGGAGTTTTTGGTGTGGTTTTAACAAGTAGGGCTTCATCGAACATAGAATATGACTCAATCAAGTCGAGCTTAACTAACAATTCGCCAGTAAATATATGTAATTGTTTCAAGGAAAAAAGAGCTTCTTTTTGACTAATTTTTTCATTATGTATAGCAATATTGCCAATTTTTCTAATGTAGTGAAGGGCATTAATCATCGAAGCATCGTTAATAAAGTTAGTGAATTCCTCTGATGAAAGAAGTTCAAACAAAGAACTTCTTTGAGGCACTGTATTATTTTTTAACTGATAAACTAATTTAACTAAATATTCTAATGCTTTTCTAGATTGAGCAGCGCTGAGATCAGGTCGTGACAAAACAAATGACTCTGCATCTTTGCAGAATAAATAAAACTCTTTAAGGTTGTTTATATTTTTTAGGTAACCAAAATTCATTGACCCATTCCCTATATTATATTATTGCGCATGCGCTGAGTTTATCAAGTTTAATCAGTTTGGATGCGTTTCTCAAATTTCAATTTGTCGACTTGCTCTAAAAATTTAACAAACTTTAGTTGTTCTTCTTTGTTTGGCAAAGCAATTATTAAATCCTTTATATTTTGTAATGACAAGTTGATTTGCGCTACGCCTTGTTTTTTCCCTTCTAACTGCTCTTTAATATATTGAGAATTAAGCATTTCAAGTAAAAATTTATGGTGTATTTCATTTGAGTTTATTCTAATAATTGAAAGGGCTTGATTTGTATTTGCTGGTAAGATATCCATAGTAACTAATGCGGTTCTCCCTATGGCTC
>JAAZFO010000157.1 GCA_012511695.1 Erysipelotrichia bacterium
CAAAAATAATTACATTCATAGTGTAGCGAAAACAGCGATTTTTGATGAGATGAGATTTGTTTTTGCTAATGAATAGCGCTGCGATTGTAATACGCGCTCATTCATGGCATATTAATAACAAGATACCTACTTTTATAAAAAAGGAGAAACTCAAATGAAAAAGTATATATGTATTCCTTGCGGTTATATTTATGATCCCGCAATTGGCGATCCCGATAATGGCATCGCTTCTGGTACGGCGTTTGCAGACCTTCCCGCTGATTGGCTTTGCCCAATCTGTTTTGTCGGCAAGGATGAATTTGAACCAGCCAAGGATTAATTTTTAGGAGGAAGAATAAGATGAGTATGTTTTGTTACCAATGTCAAGAAACAGCTGGCGGAAAAGGATGTACAATCCGCGGAGTATGTGGAAAAAGTGAAGAAGTAGCTAAACTTCAAGATCTTTTGATTTACACTCTTAAAGGCTTGGCGCAAGTGGTCGTTAAAGCAAACGTTGACGTTAAAGAAGATGTCGACGAGGCAAATCACGAAACTTTAAGAAGTCTTTTTATGACGATTACGAATGCCAATTTTGATGATCAAGCCCTTGAAAAACAAATTCTTAAAATGATCTCTATTCGCGATGAGTTAAAAAAGAAAGTTTTAGCGAACGCCACAAGCGACGCTATTGTCTTTAGTGTCGATTCGAGAAAATCTATGTTGGAAAAAGCTGCCACTGTCGGTGTACTTTCAACAGAAAACGAGGATATCCGTTCGCTAAACGAAATGATTATCTATGGCTTAAAAGGTATGGCGGCCTACGCTGAGCACGCCTTAAATATCGGCAACGAAAACTTCGATATCTATGCTTTTATTTATGAAGCATTAGCAGCCACACTCGATGATTCTTTGACTGTTGATGACTTAGTGGCGCTGACGCTTAAAACCGGTGAACACGGTGTTAAGGCGATGGCGCTTATTGACGAAGCAAACACGACGCGATTCGGCGATCCGCAAATGACCGAAGTTAATATCGGAGTTAGAAATAATCCTGCCATTATGATTACTGGACATGATTTTGTCGATTTATATCAATTGCTAGAGCAGACTAAAGGTACTGGAGTGGACGTCTATACACATGGTGAAATGCTCCCTGCCCATTCTTATCCTGCTTTTAAAAAATATGATAATTTTGTCGGCAATTACGGCAATGCCTGGTGGCAACAATTGACGGAATTTGAAACCTTCAACGGTCCAGTCCTTTTTACGACAAATTGCATCGTTCCTCCAAGAAACGAAGAAGTCAGAAAAAGGATATATACAACTGGTTCCACTGGCTATCCTGGCTGTAAACATATCGATCCAGATGAAAACGGCCATAAAGATTTTTCTGAGATTATCGCTTTAGCTAAAAGTCTTCCAGCACCTGAACAAATCGAATCCGGTTCCATAATTGGAGGTTTTGCGCACAATCAAGTCATCGCTCTGGCGGACAAGATTGTCAGTGCGATAAAATCTGGCGCTATTAAAAAATTCTTTGTGATGGCGGGCTGTGATGGCCGGATGAGGTCAAGAAAATATTACACTGAGTTTGCTCAAAAATTGCCGAAGGACACCGTTATTTTAACAGCAGGCTGTGCGAAATATCGTTACAATAAACTGAAATTAGGCGACATAAGCGGTATCCCTAGAGTCCTTGATGCCGGTCAGTGTAACGACTCTTATTCATTAGTTTTAATCGCCCTTAAGTTAAAAGAAATTTTTGGACTTGAAAATATTAATGAACTACCAATTGTCTTTAATATCGCTTGGTATGAGCAAAAAGCGGTTATTGTCCTCCTTGCGTTATTATATTTAGGAATAAAAGATATCCACCTCGGCCCCACGCTTCCGGGCTTCTTTTCTCCAAATGTCGCTAAGATTTTAATTGAGAAATTTAATATTGCGAGTATTGGGACTGTCGAAGACGATCTGAAGCTGTTCTTAAATACTTAATTGTTTAAAAAATTACAACTAGGCACGATAAAAATCGTGCCTTTTTTTATATTTTGCAATCAAAATATATAGTAAACGCTAAATCGCGATGTCGAAAAGATTATTTTTAAATAAAAAAGACCATGTATCTAGCATTACATGGCCTTATGAAACCCTACTTTGTAGGGTTAGGAAACTGAGTAATAATTAATTATTAATGCGATGATTTGGTAGTATAATTATCATCAACTTTTTTCTAATAATTGTCAATATTTTCGTTAACTAAATTGTTTAGTATAGAGTAAACAAATCTATACAATAATTAAGAGGCCAACCTTCAGAATGTGGATTCCAAGATCAGTTCAACATATTTGTCTTACCCTTTATCGCACAATAATTAATGGTATTAGTGTAAATATTAATTATGATAATAAAGAATAGGAGTTATTTATGGACTACAAAAAATATTTTATTTTAATGAGCCTTTTGCTTATTTCGGTTACCGGTTGTCAAAACAATAATAACGGCCCACTACCTGAAGTCGATGATTATGTTCCAGTTTATGTAATGGCCGGACAATCAAACATGGAAGGGAGTACTTTTTTTGATAATGGAAAAAACTGGCTCCGCAATGAGATGGACGCTATGGGCTTAGATCCACAACCATGTTATGATGGCATCCCTAATGTCCAGAC
>JAAZFO010000019.1 GCA_012511695.1 Erysipelotrichia bacterium
CGATTGAAGCCGGTCAGCGACAAGTCGCAGAGATCACGCTTATCGATCAAGTTTTAGGGATCGACAACATCACGAACATTAAAGAAAGAGAACTGTGCCGTTTACGTCTCTCTAATGAAGCTTCTTCGCTCCAGGAGCTGGCCGATTTAATGGGTGAAAAATTAAAAACTCCCATTTCAAAAAGTAATGTCAACCACCTTTTTCGCTCCCTCCATCTCTTATATGAAAAACTTACAAATAACCATTAACTATCAATTGGGTTGTCGCATCCGCTATTTGAGACAACAAAGAGGGCTGACGATTGAGCAATTAGCCCTAGAGGCGGACGTCAATCGCAACTATTTGAATGACTTAGAAAGAGGAACCCGTAATCCGACTGTCAAAATTCTTAACCGCATCGCGGTCGCTTTACAGATCGATTTATCTTATCTTTTTGAAGGCATACAAGAATTATAGTTGACTACTTATGGACGATTTTATTAAAGGGGCCTATTTGATTTTAAGTGCGTCATCCAACGATTTAATAAAACATAAAGGGAAAACTTTTTTATTTTTTGTGACTTTTGCGATGAATTAATTCAGTGTTTAAACTGATATTTATTTAAAGATGAATAAGTGAAAAGTTTGAAACATTAATTGTGACTTTTCCTTATTTTCAAGAGTTTTATTCTTGCAACTTATATTTAATATAAGTAAGATATAGGCGCAGTGACAAATTAAGGAGGCATTACTATATGTCAAAAGTCAGAGTAGCTATTAACGGATTCGGTCGTATCGGCCGTTTAGCGTTTAGGCAAATGTTTGGAGCAGAAGGTTATGATATCGTCGCTATTAACGATTTAACTTCCCCAAGCATGTTAGCAAATTTATTAAAATACGATACCGCTCAGGGTGGTTATGCTGGGTATTATGGAGAAGGCAAACACGTCGTTGTCAGTAGAGATCCACAATATGCCGAGGATGGCAAAACCATCACTAAAGAAGGGGCCATTATTGTTGATGGAATAGAAATTACCATCTATGCCCGTCCAAAAGCCCAAGATTTACCTTGGGGACAATTAAAAGTTGATGTTGTGCTTGAGTGTACAGGTTTTTACACTTCTAAAGCTTCGGCCTCAGCCCACATTCAAGCTGGCGCTCGTAAGGTCGTCATCTCCGCTCCTGCCGGTAATGATTTACCAACTATTGTTTTCGGTGTTAATGAGCAGAGTATAACAAAAGATGACACGATCATATCTGCTGCTTCTTGCACGACAAACTGCTTAGCGCCGATGGCGAAAGTTTTAAATGATGCATTCCCAATTCAATCTGGCATTATGAGCACTATTCATGCTTATACTGCTGACCAAATGATCTTAGATGGCCCTCATAGAAAAGGTGATTTAAGAAGAGCGCGCGCTGGAGCCGCTAATATCGTTCCTAATACTACCGGGGCTGCTAAAGCGATCGGTTTAGTCATTCCAGAACTCAACGGAAAACTCATCGGATCAGCGCAACGTATCCCGGTTATTACTGGCTCAACGACCATTTTAATCGCGGTTGTTAAGGGCAAAGATATCACCGTTGAAAAAGTTAATGCTGTCATGAAAGCGAAAGCAGACGAGTCGTTTGGCTATAATGAAGATCCAATCGTTTCCAGCGATGTCATCGGGACCAGATTTGGTTCCTTGTTCGATGCAACGCAAACGATGGCGATGAAATTGAGCGATGATTTATATCAAGTCCAAGTCGTCTCTTGGTACGATAATGAAAATTCCTACGCCACCCAAATGGTCCGGACTATTAAGTACTTTTCGGAGCTTAAGTAATTAATCTCAAATTATTATAAAAAAACGGTACCAAAACAAAAATGGTACTGTTAATAACTTGAAAGGAAATTTACATGTTAACTGTTAAAGAAATGAACGATTTAGAAGGTAAACGCGTCATTGTTCGTGTCGACTTCAACGTTCCGCTTAAAGAAGGGGCAATCCGCGATGACAACCGCATTGTTCAAGCTTTGCCGACGATCAAGGATTTAATAGGCAAAGGTGCGAGAGTTATCTTGTTGTCCCATCTCGGCAAAGTACAACACAAACTAGCAGAGGAAAATCCTGCTAAGCTTGAGAAGCAAATCAAAGAAGGTAGTTTGGCACCAGTGGCCGCCCGCTTAAGTGAATTACTAAATAAACCAGTCGTGTTTATTGAAGAAACTCGCGGAGACGTGCTCATTGAAAGCGTTAATGATTTACAAAATGGTGAAGTTTTATTACTCCAAAATACACGCTATGAAGATGGCGAAGAAAAAAATGATGTCGCCCTTTCGAATTTTTGGGCGAGTTTAGGCGATGCTTTTGTGATGGATGCTTTTGGCTCCGCGCATCGGGCGCACGCTTCAACGTACGGGATTCCTGAAATCCTAAAGGCTGAAGGTAAGCCAGTCGCTGTTGGCTACTTAGTGGAAAAAGAAGTCGCTAATTTGAACAGGTGTGTTGATGTCAAGGATGGCGATCGTCCATATATTGCTATTTTAGGTGGTTTAAAAGTTTCCGGTAAAATTAAAGTTATCGAGTCTTTATTAAATAAATGTGACAAGATTTTAATCGGTGGGGCGATGGC
Organism: Erysipelotrichia bacterium; assembly: GCA_012511695.1. Classification (GTDB taxonomy): domain Bacteria; phylum Bacillota_I; class Bacilli_A; order RFN20; family CAG-826; genus RUG14515. Next base: position 2,599 of record JAAZFO010000019.1, read on the forward strand.
CTTTACTTTTTTAAAAGCCTTAGGTCATGGCACTGGTAATTCCCCAGTCGAAGACGATCAATTGGCTTATGCAAAAAACTGTTATGTGAAAGCAAACGGTAGAATTATTTTACCAGTCGATACAGTTGTTTCTGATGCTTTTGATCCCGCGATTAGAACGACCGTCCAAACCGTGAGCACTGGCAATGTTGCCGAATGTTTTCAAGGTTTAGATATCGGACCAAAAACTAGAGAATTGTTCGCGATGGAAATCGCAAGAGCGAAAATGGTTTTTTGGAATGGGCCGATGGGTGTTTTTGAACAAGAAGGTTTCCAAAAAGGAACGATAGCTATTTGTGAAGCAATTGCTAAAAACGAAAAAGCTTTTACTGTTTGTGGTGGTGGCGATAGTGCTGCAGCCGCTAAACAGTTCGGTTATATGGATGACTTTTCTCATGTCTCCACTGGTGGCGGTGCCGCTCTTGAAATGATTGAGAACGACGGCCGTTTACCAGGCATTGATGTGGTGAGTTAAGATGAGAAAAAAATTACTTTTAGGCAACTGGAAAATGAATAAACTCGTCGCTGAAGCCGAAGATTTTGGTGTTGCAGCTTTTCCGTTGGTAGAAAAAGCCCTCGTTCACAATATCGATCTCGGTGTTGCGCCAACCTATTTATCTCTGCCGATTGTCAAACAAAAGGTGCATCCAAAGATGATAGTAGCCGCCCAAAATGTCCACTTCCAACCAAGTGGACCTTATACCGGAGAAATTTCTATCCCTATGCTCAAAGAGTTTGGCATTACTTGGGCATTAGTTGGCCATAGCGAAAGAAGAAGTTATGACAATGAAACAAATGAAAAGTGTAATGCAAAAATTAAAGCATTAGTCCTAGAAAAGATGGTCCCTGTTTATTGTGTTGGCGAAACATTAGCCGAATTTGAACAAGGACTGACTAAAGCTGTCGTCAGCGCCCAAGTCCGCGAGGGCTTAAAAGATTTAGTGGCTGAAGAGGTTAAAAATCTCGTCGTCGCTTATGAACCGGTTTGGTCTATTGGGACTGGTAAAAATGCTTCCACCGAAATCGCTGAAGATGTTTGTCGGTTCATTCGCGAGGTTTTAAAAAATCTTTTTGGCGAAGTTGCAGAAGACATTAGAATTTTGTATGGTGGTTCAGTTAAGCCAGAAAATATCAAAGCCTATTTATCGTGTCCAAATGTTGATGGAGCTTTAGTAGGTGGTGCTTCCTTAAAAATTGATTCATATGAAGGGCTTTTAAATAATATTATTTAGATTAATAAAGGAGAAATAATTATGCCAGTTTTTGATTCATTCGACGACCAAAACCACGGTAAATTTTATAGTGGTGGTGGCGTCAAACAGAGCTTTGATTTTACAGATAAAAAAACTAAAGGTCTCTTTTTAACACGTGTTTTTGGCATGATGGCCATCTGTTTGTTAATCACTACTGTTGTGTCCATGGCCTTTGGGTATGGA
>JAAZFO010000158.1 GCA_012511695.1 Erysipelotrichia bacterium
AAAGAGATAGTGGGATTTGAATAAGCGGCACAAATGCTTTGAGTTGTCGAGTTTGTATCGCCCCAAATTTTACATGCATATTCTGGGTGATCGATAAATGGATTGCGATTACCTTGAATATCTGATCCTGCAATAGCTTCATTTCTTCTGATTTCGGTATCATCGATCCCATAACGTAGATTCCAAGATAATAAATCACTTAGTTTACCCATTGTTTTATTATCGGTATTATCATTTGTCGCATCGATAAGACTTAAACTGCTACTAGCGACTACAGAATAAAAGATGATTCGAGCTGAAATGCCACGATATTTTTCAAGACCAAAAGTTTCCATCGCCGGATCCCATCCAGCAGTTGTGCTTTTCATACCTTCGACATAAAAAGAGTTACCACGCGAACCGTTTTCACTTGCGATTGTTGGACGCGGCATGTGAATATCGGCGTCGACTAAGTTTCCTCCACGTGAATTTGGCCAGACGTGTTCGCGGTTGACGTTACCACTGAAACTTCCAGTAAATTCTACTGAATTTCCGGAATAGAAAGAAATAATGTTTTTAGAATTATTTGGGTCTCCGTCAGTTTGAAGATAATAATTTCCAAAATTTTTATAACCAATAGTTCTAATTCTCTTAGAAGAATTAAGTGATCTTAAAGCGCTAAGCAAATCGTTTCCGGTTAATGAAGAACTGATTCCATCATAATAAGTACCGACCGCTGATTGAATTTCAGGAATTTTTTCATGTTCTTCAATCAATGTTGTATCTGGAATAGTTGGCATTTCTAATTGAGTAGTAGTCCTACTCATATTAAAAGCTAAAAAGAAACCGAGAATACCGGTAACCAAAGCGGAAATAAATGAGCGTTTATTTAATGAATTTTTGTTGTTATACATAATGAATCGTTGCTCCCTAAAAATAACCTATAACATTAGAACATATTTTATAACTAAAATAAACCAATTTGACATTTTAAGAGAGAAAAAATAAAGATTGTATTCAGTCTTTTTAAAACAAATTATCTCTTTTGTAAACATCTTTTTAATCTGAGATTTATACCACCCTAATTCAAAATATATCAATTTGCAATTCGCTTGTTTTTTATTGATAAAATCAAGGCCATCAGGTTATTTTTTTATTTTAAGAAAAAGTAAAAATACAGATGCAAATGCAGCTATTTAGGACTTAAAAGATACTGATTTTTAAGACAAAGAATCTTTGATAAATTTGCTATAAGGCTGATCTTCAATTTTTAAAACTTTTTTATCATTAATTAGTCTCATTTGCTGTCTAAATGATTTTGACTCTGCTGCTTTTTTGGGATGTTTTTTGTCTAATAGAGCATCTGCAAGAAGAGAGAGTTTTCTTCTTATTTTGTGTTTTCGCCATAATTTCAAAATTTCTTCATCGCCAGTTAAATCGATGAGATGTCGAATCAATGCAAAAACGTTAATGTGTCCTTGGACACGTTGTTTTGCCGTATTAGTTGCAGAGTGAACGTTAGTTTTATCGTAATAATAAAGATTGTCTTTAATTGTCACAACTTTCTCGCACTTTGCTAAAATCTCAAAACACATGACGACATCTTCGAATAAAACATTGTATCGCGGAATATGAAAATCAATGGATTTTAATAATTTTGCGTTGAACATTTTTGTACTCATAAAGCTCAAGAAATAGATGTCTTGAAAGTAAGCATTAAGAGCGCCATATTTATCAAAAACCGCATTTCTATGTAATTTGTTCGATTGGATGTGCTTTTTTCTTAAATAAAAATGAGAACAATGGACGAGATCGGCAGCGTTTTTAATCATTGCATCGTATAAAATTCGAATCATGCTCTTATGATAAAAATCATCTCCATCTAAAAAAGTGATGTATTTACCAGTCGCTGCTTGAAGTCCTGCAATTCTTGTTAAACCAGGAGCCTTAAATGAGACATTCAAAAGACGAATATTATCGTGTTTATTAACTAGTGATTGAATGATATTTTCGGTGTTGTCGATTGAAGAATCATTGACGACGATTATTTCATAAGGAAGTGCAAAATCTTGCGTGATTAATGATTTTATGGCTCGTTCGATAAATGCTTCTTGATTATGTGCAATTGCAACAATAGACACTTCATAATTTGACATACTTGTAGTATAAATCACGAAGATTATTTTTCCAATTTTTTTAAAAAGTAATCATTGAGGTGATTTTTTGAGATAATAGAAAAAGAGGATAAAAATATGAAAAACAAGTCAAAGGTTAATGATGGACGCTTGGTTTTAAATTATAAACGAACGTTTATCATCGGTTTTGCATTTTTTGGGATTTTGATGTTATGGCAAGTTTATAACACTTATGTCCCTGCTATTTTAACACAGTTATTAATGCAGCAATTAGGACAAGCCGAACACGAAGTTCAATATTTAGTTGGAGTTTTGATGGCGCTTGATAACATCTTTGCTCTATTCATGCTTCCATTATTTGGTTATTTATCAGATCGAACTAAAACTAAACTCGGTAAAAGAATGCCTTATATCATCGTCGGAACTGTTTTATCTGCAATTGCGTTGATCGGTTTACCTATTGCATACGCTTACGATTCATTAATTGGTTTTATTATCACGATGGGTCTGGTGTTGATTTTCATGCAAGCTTACCGCAACCCCGCAGTTGCTCTTATGCCCGATATCACTCCTAAACCGCTTCGTTCAAAAGCTAACGGAATAATTAATTTAGTTGGATATGTTGGAGCAATTTTAGCTGGTGTTATTGCAATGGTAATCACACCAGAAGATTACTTCGTTATTTCCAAGGGAAATTTTATGATGTATCTTCCATTTATTATCGCGGCGCTTTGTATGTTGATCACAATGATTGTTTTAGCGGTTACCACGAATGAAAATAAAATTCTTTTAGAAATGAAAGACGATTTAGCACGAGGCGAATTAGAAGCAGAAGTCGAAGAACCACTTCACGAAGAACAAAAACTTTCGAAAAAAAATCGAACTGCATTAATTTTATTGATTGTGGCGATTTTTCTATGGTTTGCGGCTTTTAATGCGGTTGAAACTTTTTGGAGCAATTATTCAACTTATTATTTAAATTTTGCAAAATTTTCAATGGGAACAATTGTTTTGACAGTAGTTTCTTTGATCACTTTTGTTCCGGCGAGTATGCTCGCTGATAAAATTGGTCGTAAATGGACGATTATAATCGGACTTGGCTTGATGATTTTAGCCATGCTCGGAGTCTTCTTTATCGGACCAATTTTTACAGATGTGTTCGTAGTCGAAGGTGCATTCGCATTTATTTATTATGTTTTCTTTGCAGTAGCTGGTGCGGGATGGGCGATGATCAACTGTTGTTCTTACCCGATGGTCGTTGAACTTTCAACCTCAAAATCAATCGGTAAATTTACTGGAATTTATTATGCATCTTCGATGCTTGCACAATCATTGACGCCAGTTGCGCTTGGAGCATTAATAGGAATTGAAAATTTCCAATGGGCGGCCATGTTTCCATATTCAACTATCTTATTTGCTGCCGCTCTTGTAGTTTTCTTCTTTGTTCCTAATATACGAAGTAAAAAAACAAATACGAAAAAAGGATTGGAGGTTTTTGATCAAGATTAAATATGCCAGCATTTTTAACACATTATATTTTTGCAGATCAACTTTTAAAAAAAGATGATCGATACCGTCAAGTGACGATTTTAGGTTCGCAAGGCAGTGATCCGTTTTTCTTCTATGGTTATCGTTTGTTAGGAAAAAGAAAAAAAACTCTAGAAAATAGAGAATTCGGAACAACAATTCACCATTTTGACTTGTCAATTTTTCTCGATTTCATGTTTGAAAAGATTAAAACATTAGAAAACACTTTAGAAAAAGAAGTTTTAACTGCTTATTTAAAAGGTTTTTTGATGCACTATTC
>JAAZFO010000159.1 GCA_012511695.1 Erysipelotrichia bacterium
GCTTTATAAGCCTTATTAAAGCGATGAGTGAAGGAATTAGAATCCATCCTAATAAAATGAATAAACCGAAAGGAACTTTAAGTGCGTATCCCATCGCAAATTCTTCTTGCAACGATTCACTAAAATAGTAAGGGTTAATCGCAAAACCAATTAAAATCCACAGAAGAAGAAAAGCAGTGATCGCTAAAATAGAAATGACTCCGATTAAACCTCTTTTTAGTTGCTTTTCTTTGCAAGAATGAAAATAGATTATATAGACTAAACCCATCGCTGCTAAAAGAAGGAAAAGTAAATAAACTGGGATTGTCAGTCCGATATTAGAATCGATATATCCTTCGAAAAGGTTATTGATCCCAAAAAGTGCTTCACCGAAGTAATAACACGCAAAAGCAAAGAAAAACCCTGTTAAAACAAGTCTTTTTTTCGGAGTTTGTTTGGTTTCATCGGTAGTTAAATCTTGCCTTTCTGTCTTTTTCACGATTGCAAAAAACAAAGATGCCGCGCCGATAGCTAGAAAAATGAAATTGAAAATCAGAAGATCAAGAGGATAAATTGGAGTCATCACTCCGACGATAAAATTCCAATTGTAAAGAAGACCAACGACCAATAAAATGTCAACGATGTTGATTAACGCAACTGCTAACATCACAAGTGAATAAATAAAGATAATTTTCCACCTTTTTGCTACTGAGCCAGTTCTGCTATAGATTGTTAAAATGATCAATGTAAATAATGGTATCGCAAAAGTAAATGTGGCAGGAAGAGTTGTCAGAGCTCCTCGACCATAATAGGTGACAATTGGTAGAGAAAGTCTTGTTCCATAAAATGTTGAAACAGAAGCAAGAATAAATAGTGCAGTGAATAAAATTATTTTAACTCTTAGAGTTTTTTTCGTTAAGCTTTTGTCGACCATATTGTCACTCCTTGAGAAATATCTTGCCCGTATTGAAGGGCAACCATTTTTAAATCAAAATAAACGTCGTGGCCATATTCGTTTGTCTCTTTGGTTTCATGTAAAGTGTAAAACGTAGCTCCGATGATGTCTGGATCATGATAGATTCCTCGACTGGATTTCATCCCATAGATAAGATGAAATGGCCAACCGTTTTCATCTTCGTATCTTAAGTCTGTATTATTGATGTGATCGTGTCCAATTCCAATTGAAACAGTGGAATGGTATTCACCAATTGCTTTCATGATGTTGAGATGCATATTTTTGTTTATTCCAGACGAAATGTTCTCACGTACATCGCAGTATTGATCTTCGTGTGATTTAACTCCAGGATGATTTGTTTTAAAATCTTCAATTTCGGTTTTAAATTCTGGGGTAGGAATATGGAAGAATAATAGCGATTTAGCAAAAGTCGTTTCATCGATGACGCTTGGCCTTTCTACTAATCCGTTAGATTCGAGAATCACCCTTTCATACCATGTGACTTGATCATCATGGATAGTATCGTAATTTCCACCATAATAGCTATTGCTATCCATGAAAATTACTTGCCATTTTAATTCGTTACCTTCTTTTAGATTAACAAAATAATTCGAACGCCCGAAAACATTGTCTTTCCCGCGAGAATTGGGGTTCTTATAAACCGAATGCGTTGCTTCAAGCATTATTTGATTCACAAAATTGCTAGAATAAAAACCTTGAGTATCGTGATTACCGTAAGTTAAACCAAATGGGATTTCTAGCGAATCAAAAAAATCAATAGTCTGAGTGACAACCTCTCGATTAGCATCCATAAATGCATCACCATTTAAGACTATTAAATCAGGTTTTTCTGTGCCATTTAAACTGATAATATTCCTAAAATATTCGAATTCTTCTCGAAGATTGGAAGAAGTAGAGAGATGTAGATCGTTTAGTTGGCACACCGTGAAACCTTCTTTCCAAGCAAGGTCTGTTTGGTATTCGTCTAGATCATAAATAACATTAGATGGTGCGCAGGAACATAGAAGCGTCGTTAGTAAGCCTAACGAGAGTAATTGTTTTGTTTTCATATAATTAGTTTATCACACTCTCCTCTTTATTTAATTTTCTCTTTTTAATTTTATCAACTACCATTGTTGCGAATGCTTTTGCAGCGTTAACTTGTGTGATTTTTTCAAATTCCTCAAAAAACGCATTTGAATTTATCTCACATAAAATCGGTTCCTCGTTTTCGCCAAATAAAAAATCAATTCCGGCATATTCAATTTTTAATAAATCGATGATTTTATTTGTTAATGATGTAAATTTTTCATCTAAGAGAAAAGGTTTAGAAGTCGCGTCAATTGAGTAATTACTCCGATAATCGTGGGGATTATATCTTTCAAATGCGCCGATAATCTTTTGATCCACCACCATCACTCGAACGCTTCTTCCAAAGCTTGATGAAATATATTGCTGAAAAATGATTGGCTGATCTGACATCTCTAAAAAACGTGAAATGAGTTCTTCTTTGTTTGTAACATACCGCA
>JAAZFO010000160.1 GCA_012511695.1 Erysipelotrichia bacterium
AAAAGAGAAACCGGTTCCTGAAGCTCTTATATTATTAGAGTCATTGAACTGCAAATACATTGAAATCAGCTATAGCGGCACAGGGCTCCATGGTTTAGGCTACTCAAGCGATTTAATCACTAAAAAAGTCGGTGAGTTTCAAGGCTTATCTGTTGAGATTTATAACAACAAAAGATTTATCGCAATCACAGGAAAAACAATAAAAGACGAAGCTTTCGCAAAGTTGAGCGGTATAACTGAATTATCAGCTGCTTTAACCGCAAGCCGCAACGTTAACACAGCAAAAAATAATAATTTAAAACACAAATCATCTTTTACGTTAGACTCTCATAAACTAGACATGATTTACGAAACTCTTCCGAAAAGTTTTTTTCCTAAAGCCCAAGGACAACGGAATAGACATGTTTTTATTTTAGCAAGATTCTTTAAGTTTGAACATCCCAATTTAATATTAGAAGAATTGCGATATCTTGTGAAAAAATGGCACAAGGAAATAGAACACATAGTTAAGACAAAAGATTTCTACAGCACGTGGTTTGACTTTAATAAAGCTTATGAAAAAGCTATATGTCCAATTTATTTATTAGACGAAATCATTCTAAAAATCGCTAAAGACATTCAATTACCGAACTTTATTACTGATTTCTTTCGCGGAGATACACATGAAGAAGAAATGTTGATGTTAATAAAAATATGTGCTGCATATCAATATCACTCAGTTAAAGAAAAAACAACAGAACAAACATTTTATATTTCATGCAGACATGCATCAACTCTCTTGACTGATGTGTTCCCTTTGCTTCGAATGAATCACGTTATAGCTTCACATTGGATAAAGTCTTTAGTAATAGATAAAATCATTACTGTAGTCGAAGAGCATACTACAACTAAAGCTACACGTTACATGATGAATATCACTTGGCTAAGAGCTGACTACAGCTATATATACAAAGAGATATACGCTTCATACGGTATTACAGAAGAATACAGAAGTACTACAGAGTAATCACAGAAGCAAACAAACTGACATAAGTGATCTTCTGTAATTTCATACAGAGCACATTTTTCAGCTATATGATGTTGTTTTCTGGCATTTTTACTTGATTTATTGCATACCAATCAGGCTAAGTAATGGCTTTACTGCGAATAGTAAATGCCCTATAAAAAGGCAAACATTACAGAAGAGAACAGAGAAGGACAAAGATTTAACAGAAGCAAACAGAATGGCATAAGTGATCTTCTGTAATTTCATATTGAAACATTTTTAAAACCAAGTGATGCTAACCATTAATTATTTTTGTCGATTTATTCTGTTTTTTTTATACTTAATGACCATTAACTTCAAAAGCCTTTATGCTGCCCTCTTACGCACTTCCTTATTTTTAAGACTTTTGAATAAGGTACGTAACTGCGTTTTCAGTTATATAACCTCAACTACTTTAAATTGTGTCTCTTTTATTTGAATCCTCATTTATATGTGCAAAACATTTAGACTTTTTGAATTCAACTCAATATGATTACGGAAAACACTGAGTCAAATTTTAATTTCTGCGGCAAAGTTATATGCCCTTAAATTATCACTTATTAATATTTGCGTTAACTCAATTTAAGCGTGAAGTATACTGATGGCTTGATTTTCATTTGAATTAGACAAACAAAGCAATCATGAAGCACGTTAAGTTGAAGAAAATAAGCTTAAAGAACCACCCTACTATTAATGAAAAATGGCTACAGCAAGTTATAGTTGATGACCCTTCTTTGCTTGGTTTGGGCGAATTAGTTGTTCGTGATAAAGAAAGACGTCAATTAGGTGGTGGTCGATT
>JAAZFO010000020.1 GCA_012511695.1 Erysipelotrichia bacterium
GTATTAACTATACTAATATATGTCAAATAAATGAATAGTGAATTTGTGTTTGGTTAAGTTTACAATACAGTATATTAAAAAACTGAAATATAGCTGAATTTTTGCAGGAGAAAAGTAGCAACGGGCTGTAGCTCAGATGGCTAGAGCACGCGCATGGGGTGCGCGGGGTCGCTGGTTCAAGTCCAGTCAGCCCGACTAGGTGGGACAGAAGGTACTTTTAGATACTTTTCAAAGTTAGGATTTAATTGATGTGAAAGTACTTTCTTATCCTTTACAGTAAAGTTCAAAAATATCATTCGGATGATTTTATCCACTAGGTAGCGGTTATCACTATTTTTGATTGTGTTAGCAAGGTTTTCAAAAAAGTTCAAAAAGTTTTCGTAAGATAAAAGTTTGGAATTGATGTTATTGTTGATGTTAATAATATCGCCATTAACTTTTTCTCTGTAAGCTTCTAGTTTCTCCTTGTCTTTGCTTAGCTTTTCTATTTCATCGTTTAGTTTATCTATTAACCTACCTTTAGCCTTAGCCAATGCTTTCGTTCTAGTGTCTATTTCCTTTTCTATGTCAGTAATTTGTCGGCTGGTGCTTCTTAGTCTATTAACTAGCTTTTCCTTATTCTCAGATAAAGCTATCTTTGCTTGTCTAACATAATCATCATAGGCTTTCTTATCAATTTCAAAACCTGATTTAAGGATATTTATGATGTAATCCATAATCACCTTGCCCCTCAAGCCTGCTTTAATTTTGGAATCTAGGGCAGTTAAACAACCGCTTTTACCGCATCTTAGACTTAAATATCCACTTTTTTTATTACCGCCTCTTGTTTTGCCAGGTGACATTAAGCGCTTGCAATATCCACAATAAACCATATTGTTAAACAGAATAGTTTTTAGCTTACCTGGCACTCTCTGATAGTTGTAGTTGTCATTTAAAATTTTTCTAAGCTGTAAAAATTCTAGAGGTTTAAGCATCGGCTGAAAGAGTCGGTCGGCTTTTCTCATCTCAATAATCTCACTACCAAAAACATATATACCAGCATAAAAGGGATTGCTGAATATCTTTGAAATTTTTTGTTTTCTCATTTCGTTTTTCTTTCCCCGATATTCAAAACCCTCTTTATTAAGAAAATCAGCAATTTTCTCTTGAGGGATACCGTCCAACCCCATTTGGAAGGCTTGTTTTAATAGGTCATAATTCCTACCATCTGGCCTAAAATATCTATTATGGATTCTATAACCGTGTTTTGGTACTTCTCTGGTAGATTTGCCTTCTTTAGCGATATTAACACTGCCTCTTTTAGAAGATTCTGACAGATTATCACTGTATTGCTTTGCCATTACAAATTGAATTCCGAGAGTCATAATCCCATTAGTGTCATTTATAAAAGTGTATTGCGAAAAAGCTAAATCAACCAGAATACCCTTATCAAGTAAGTCAATGATTTTACCTGCATCCATCATATTGCGAGCGAGTCTATTGGGATGCCAGGAAAGAATAGCGTTACATCTACCTGATTCTATCCATTTAAGCATTTCCTTAAATTCGTCTCTTTTGCCTGATACCTTAGCGCTTTCTTCTTCTCTGAATATATGAATTGGTTTGATTTTTAAGGAGCGATCTTTTTTTTGACAGTCAGCAATCTGGTCTGGGATTGACCTCTCTTGTCTCTTTTTACCCTTTGTAGATTTTCTGACATACATTACATAAACTTTGGGTATATCTTTAATCAATCTTCTCTTGCCTTGCTTAATCAGCTTCTCATTAACTTGATTTTGAGCATAAGCATAAAGCTGTTTTTGGTAGTCGTCATTGTATTGACTAGACATAGTTTATCTATCTAAAAATAGTTATCTTATCAGCAATTTCCTAATAAATGAGCAAAGCCTAGTTGGTTTTCTTTTTGTTCTATCTTGGCTCTGATTGACTCTAATGAATTTATAAGAGAGTTGTCATTATCAATATCAATACAGTTTCCTTTTAGTTTTGCAAGTTTTTCGCTTGAGTCTTTAGTCTTATTAAGTAGCGCCTTCCACTTATCGCAAAATTCCTGAATATGAGGATTTTCTGCCTCAAACTGATTAAATCTGTCAATAATGTCAAGAAAATATAAGCAGGTTTTAAGTAAGTCAACCGTTATATCAGCTTCTAATCTTAGTTCTTTTTTCAATTCCAAAACTTCAAGCGCTAAATCAAGCTGTCGCTCCAAAGTGTCGTCTAGTGTTAACTCTTGATAAATTTCAGATAGAAATATAAGTTGAGCTCTTTCGCTGGGACTAGCGTCTCGTATTATTTGTTTATCGTAATAACCATTGAGGTAATTAGTAACCATAGTCTTAAATTTTAATTTAACTGGTAGTTCATCAAAAGCCTTTTTAAGCCTTTTTTGGTATGTTGAGAGCATCTTCTATTATCTCCAATCTATTTTCTAATTCTTGGTCTTTAATA
>JAAZFO010000161.1 GCA_012511695.1 Erysipelotrichia bacterium
ACACACATATATCTAGTAAAAAAATTAAAAGTGACTATGATAAAATAATGAAATGAGAAAACTATGAACAATTATCACTTCAAAAGAATATTTATCATTGTCGCTGATTCGATGGGCGCTGGCTATATGGAAGATGCAAAAGATTATGGAGATGAAGGGGCAAACACCTTATTACACCTCAGTGAAAAAATGCCAAACGGCTTAAATGTACCGACTTTAAATAAACTTGGTTTGGGTGATTTAGATCCGATTAAAGGAACTTCTAAAGTTAAGCACCCATTTTCTTTTATTTTGAAAGCTAACGCTGTTAGTAAGGGTAAGGATACGATGACTGGGCACTGGGAAATGATGGGCATCCACACTAAAAACCCGTTCAAAACTTTTACCGATACTGGCTTTCCAAAAAAATTAATCAAACAGCTCGAACAAAAAACTGGCTATAAAATCATCGGCAATAAAGCTGCCAGTGGCACCGATATCTTAGTAGAACTAGGCGAACAACAAGTTCGTGATAATTGTTTAATCGTTTACACTTCGTCCGATTCAGTTTTGCAAATTGCAGCCCATGAGGAAGTGACTGGTTTAAAGGAACTATATCGCGTATGCGCAATCGCTCGCGAGATATGCATGAAGCCCGAATGGAAAGTCGGGCGCGTTATTGCTCGCCCATTCATTGGCACTAACAAAGACAATTTCAAGCGTGTTACTGGCCATCGTCTTGATTTAGCCCTTAAACCTGATTCGCCAACGGTGCTAAACGTTTTACAGGACCACGGCTTTATGACGAGTGGCATCGGTAAAATTGGCGATATCTTTGGTCAATACGGTTTAGTTCAATCTCAAACAACTGTCTCTAACGAAGACGGCATGGATAAAACCATTCAAGAAATTACAAAACATGACTTCACTGGTTTATGTTTTATAAATCTAGTCGAGTTTGACAGTGAGTATGGCCATCGCCGTGATGCAATTGGTTATGGTCGGTGCATTGAAAGATTTGATCTCAGAGTGGCGCAGTTATTGCCCTTATTAAAGGATGATGATTTATTAATTATTACCGCTGATCACGGCAACGATCCGACTTGGGTTGGTAGTGATCACACAAGAGAAAAGATTCCGATTATTATTTATAACACTAATTTTAGTAATGGTAGTTGCTTAGCAGAAAGAAAATCCTTTGCCGATTTAGGCGCAACGGTTTTAAAAAACTTCAACTTAGAAAAACCTAATCATCTTTTAGGTCTTCCTATTGAAGAAATATTCAATTAGATAAACTCAAATAAGAGCAGGTATTTTAAATAACGATACTTGTTTTTTGTTTAGTTTAAACCATCAAAGAAAGGAGGCGAGACGTATCAACAAGAAAAATAAGAGTCCGGATGAACTCAAAAAACAAAATAAAAATGAAGATACTATCGAGCATGACCTACACAAAAGTAACCAAAAACAAAAAACGGTTATAGAAGTTAAAATCTTAAAAAGAGAAAAGAAATTAAAAAGACGTTACCTAGTCGGTCAATTCAAAGAAACTTTCAATGCCAAGATGAATCAGCGAACGAGTTTATTTTGCCGTTATAATGTCAAAATGAAAATCAAAAAAGGTGATGTCCTTAAAGTTATTTTTCCAATTTCTTTTGGGAGTGAAATAGCTGGAGAACATTTTGTGGTAGCAATTTCACCCTCAACTGAAAAGTCAAGTTTGCTGACAGTCATCCCCTTGAAGTCTTTAAAGGAAAAGGGGATTAATCCAGCGAGTGATTTAATTTTAGGAAAGATACCAGGACTGAATCAAAAGACGGCGGTCGCGATTATTAATCAACCGCAAACAATCGATAAGTACAGAATTTGCGTCGATGATTTAATTAACATAGTCGATAGCAAATATTATAAGAATAAGTTCGATAATGGGGAAGAGGTCCTTTTTTATAAAACATCGTATAGGTTAACCAAAGAGCAACTCAGATTACTGATAAAATCTTTTACGTATTTTATCGAACGCGATTATCTTAGACATTAAATGGTGTTTTAGTAGTTTTTTAGTATATTTAATAAGTACTTAAATGTGGATAGATCCTCTTTAACTTTCGAAAGAGATGCATTGGTATTTCGGAGAACTGAACACTTTTTACTATGTAAACATTAATTTTTTAGTGTTTTAGTTAACATAATGACAATTATGCGAAGTTGCATATAACTATAAAATCGATGTGGATAATGT
>JAAZFO010000162.1 GCA_012511695.1 Erysipelotrichia bacterium
ACTCGAATACATGAATACTTGGAGGAGTTGTTTAAAACTTCCCCGAGGTTTTTTAAATTTCAATAAGAGTAAAGTCCCGATTAGTAAAATTATTCCATAGCCAATATCGGCAAACATGATTCCAAAGAAGAGCCAATACCAAATCGACATCACCGAGTTAGGATCTGCTTCTTTATTGTTCGGAACCGAAAAACTATTGGTGATCGATTCAAAAGGAGTGACTAATTTAGAATTTTTTAAAGCGGTCGGTAAAACCTCTTCAGCATTATCGATGAGTTCTAATTCGACATTTGGTGAGACTTCTGCAAGTAAAGATTCAAGTTTTTCAATCTGATCTTCACGGACAAATCCCTCGAGAATGATAAAATTCTCCGTTTCTTTATGAGGGATGAATTCGCGGAGAAGTCGATTTGCTTCTTTATCATAATAAGTTTTGATCAAACGCAAATTTTTAACTTCTTGATCGATGAGACTGTTGAGTTCTTGACGCTTTGTCTTAGTTTCTTCGATCAGCTCTTTATTAGCACTAATCGCTTCATGATAAGGTAATTTAGAAGATGGCAATTTAATTTCTTCTCCTTGAGCCCCACCGATCACCGTATTGATATCGCTTGCGATTTCAGGATAGAAAGGAATTACCGCATAAAGCATTTTCTCATTTAAAGAAGATTCAAAATCTACTCCTAAGGTATTTAGTGAACTCGTCAGAAATTCTAATTTCTCACTTTGAAATTTAAATGCTTTGAAAAAGACCACAGTTGCTTTTTCAAGTTGCTCTTCAGCAACGCTTAAAAAAGTAAAAGGCGCAAAACTCTTTTGGATATCTTCTAATTTTGAAATCTGGTTATCGCATTCGCCGATTTGATTTTCTAAAGCGATGATCTTGTCGACTAAAAGGAGTTCATCTTCTCGAAATGTATTGAATTCTTTTTCAGACACAGTTACAGCGTCAAATAAAGACTTTTTCTTTTGATGTTTGGTCAATATTTTAATCACTTTTTGAGTCTTTAATAAAACTTCGTGATTAAAAATGGTGCTATTTTTAGGATCGAATCCTTTGATCATAAAAAGTTCTTGTTTTTGAAGTGCGAGTAAAGCATCGATCTTATCTTCATGAGTCAAAATGATATCGGCGCGTTTTACTGGGACAATCATAGTTTTTGTACCTCGTTAAAAACTCGTTCAACAATGTTTTCTTTTTCTTTTTTAAAAGCTTGTTTAAATTTTTGTTCGTTTAGTTCTAATTCGGCGTTTAAAGTATCATGCATTTTTTTGACTTCATGGTCGGTCGCACTGCGGGTTTTTTCATTGAGAACTCTGAGCTCTTTTTCTAACGCTAAAAGTTGAGCTTTTTGAGAGTTTTCTAACTCTTGAAGCTTTTGTTCTCGTTTGCTTTTTAACAAATCCTTTCGGTCGAGAAAGTTTTGTTCTAATTGAATAATTTTTTCAAATGCTGACATCTTATTACCGCCTTTGCTATGAGGAGCACATTTAGTACACCCACACTCATAAAAATGATACTAAATATTATCAATTAATTGTACTTTAAATATAGTAAATACTTCAAGTATATATGCTTATCTTTTGTATTTTAGTGAATTTTCAAAATAAAATCAGTTTTATTATAAAAAACGGTTTTAATTTAATGCGATGATTTTGAAGTCTAGAAGGTAAAAAAATAATTGAATTTCCTTACGTATTTAAGGACCAAAAGTAGATGAAAAAAATAAGCGATTTAAAAAGCGATTTCTCAGTTTACTAATTCGA
This sequence comes from Erysipelotrichia bacterium, assembly GCA_012511695.1. GTDB lineage: Bacteria > Bacillota_I > Bacilli_A > RFN20 > CAG-826 > RUG14515. Next base: position 1,768 of record JAAZFO010000162.1, read on the forward strand.
AATATTTAGTTTTAAAAGTGTAATTTTATTGTCTTTAAAAAATGATTATGCGTGAAATTACATTTTTCATATAACTAACTTAAGACCAGAAAATAACAATCTGATCATAGATATCAGACCAAGGGACACACGCCCTCATGTTCTTGGCAACTGTCGAGACATGAGTACCTGCTTCTTTGCCTGCAATAGCCACGTCCATCGCCTCTTCAATTTTACTCGTTGGAACTCCTGAAGCTTCATAAATCCAAAGCAGTAATTCCGGACATAAAAGTCTCGTATAAACTCTATCCTTTGCATCAGCGTTCCAACTAATAGAACCATCTGCAATACTCGGATATAGCCATGAATCAAAGAAATGCCATTTTTGGTTAGGTTCATGTTGTGATTTATCAACTAAAAGTCCTAGCTTCTTTGCGAGATCGATATAACCACCGCTTGTCTGTTGATAATTTTCAATAAATGCATTGGATAAGGGGTAGTGACTTTCTTTAGTTTCAAGAAAATCCGCAATTCCGCGCATGGTGACCATGGTGCCGATAAGTGGTGGTGTATTTTCTCTAGTTTCATCACTGTGTGAGGAAGACGATTCACTAGATGAAGTGCTTCCACTTGAAGATGTTTCTTCATTAGAAGAAGAACTTTCACTTGATGAAGAAGATTCACTAGAAATACCTTCACCGATTCCATAAAATCTGATGTTATCAATTCCCATGACTCGCGCAGTACTTGCGCCTAGGTTAACCGGAACTTTAAAAGTGAGGATGATTTCATGATAACCATAGGTCGGTATTTCGATATCTTGTGTTAGAGCTTTTCCACTAAACGATAATCCGCATCCAGTTGAAAGAGAGGTATCTGCAGCATCTTGTTTTAAATCAACTAAAATTTTGGTATACCCAGCAACTTGGATAGTGATATGACGATCTTGAGGATCACTTCCTAAGACTCTTATTCCAAGCGTATTGTCATCGATTTTGACCGCTAAGGTTTTCGTCACTTTGCCGTCTGCAACAATTTCTCCACCATAAAATGATTGGCCAAATGCAGTCGCACTCATATTGCCTGCAGTAAGGTCATCAAAATTACGAACTTTTTGTAATGTTGAAACCGCATTTAAGGGTGTTCTTAAAACATTTTGTTGGAGATTAATTAACC
>JAAZFO010000163.1 GCA_012511695.1 Erysipelotrichia bacterium
AAATATGACCAGATGAAAGAGATGATGAAACGCATGAACGCCATGAAAAAATCTGGAAGGATGCCTCCTGGTGGTCTCGGTGGAATGGGCTTTCCAGGCATGTAGAAAAGCCAAATAAATAACCTTTTAATAAATAAAAACAGGAATGACAAACGACTCCTGTTAGTAACCATTTTAAAAAAGAAAGAACGATTTATTGATCGCTTTAAATTAACCTCATTTTTCTTTGATGAACTTATGAGCTTTTTTAATGGCGTCTTTTTCCCATTTAGGTGTTTCTCCGCTCTCTAATTCTTTGAGCAGTTTTAAATCTTGCCTACTGAAATGATAGCTCCTTAATAGATCAGGACGATAGTGTTTGGTCAATTTAAGGGCCTGTTTTTTCCGCCATTTAGCAATCGCCTGGTGATTGCCACTATATAAAATATTAGGAATATTATCGCCTTCGTAAGAAAACGGTTCACTATATTGTGGATATTCCAATAAATAATTTTCGAAAGATTCTTCTTTGATCGATTCCGCCGCAATGACACCATCAACTAGACGGATGACAGAATCGCTAATCATCATGGCGCCGATTTCCCCGCCGGTGAGAATATAATCACCAACCGAGACTAATTCATCAACATATTTATTAACGCGTTCATCTATACCTTCGTAGTGGCCACACACTAAAATTAAATGTTTTTTGTTCTTAACGTAATCTTTAGCTTTTGCTTGATTATAAGTGGTGCCACGTGGCGAAAGTAAAACGATATGACTGCGGTCTTTTTTGACACTTTTTAAGGCGTCGACGATTGGTTGGCACTTCATAATTAAGCCAGCGCCACCACCAACTGGTTCACTATCGACGCGTCCGTGTTTATCCTCGGTAAAATCCCGGATATTAACAATTTCGATGTCCACTAAGTTTTTACTCTGCGCTCTTTTGATAATTGAATTAGTTAAAAAACCGGTAAAGAAGTCTGGAAATAATGTGAGAATGGTAATTTTCATAACATACCTTCAATAACATTAATTTCGATTATTTTTTGTTTAATGTCAACATTTCTGATGAAAACTTGAATAAAAGGCACAAAGAAATCTTTTTGTTTTTCTCTTTTGATACGTAAAGTTATATGCGCGGGAAATTGTTCGACGACTCCGACTATGCCGAGGGCTTCCCCCGCCTCATTAATGACTTCACAGCCGATCAAGTCATCAAAAAAATAACTATCATCGGACAGGAGCGAGTAATCCTTTTTTGCCCTGACTTCAAAACGTTTAAATTTTATCGCATCCTCAGGACTATTTATTTCTGCAAATTTAACAAAGTCGAATGAGCCACTTGCCCGAAAATTAACGACATGAACGGTCGTTGATCGCTCTTTTTTTGGGTCAAACAAAATAAGAGAGTTGCCCGGATGATAACGCTGTTCAGCAAAATCAGTTTTGCTGAGAATTTTTAACGTACCATCTAGCGAAAAAGGACCAACGACATAACCAATTAAAAGATATTGATGTGTCATACTTATTAAAAAAGAGGATTAATCCTCTTTAATGTCATCATCAAAGGATTCAAATTTGAGGCGAACATGTCTTTCTTCACATTTGCCCGCAATAGAAACGACTTCTCTAATCGCATTGGCGATAACACCACGGCGCCCGATAAGACGAGCGGTGTCTTCTTGTCCAGCAGCGACAATGATAAGAACGTTTTTTTCTTCCTCATTAATTCTGATTAAGACTGAGTCAAGGTCTCTGACGATTGGGGTAATAATTTTTTTAACAATTTTTTCGTAATCCATTTTTAAACCTGCTTCGCCTTATTCTTACTAGCCGCGTGTTTTGCATTAATGCCTTTGCGATTAAATATCGCTTTGACAGTTTCTGAAGGAATCGCGCCAGCTTTTAACCATTTTAAAGCTAATTCTTCATCGATGACGGCGTTATCAACACCTTTGGCGGGATCGTAATAGCCGAGTTGTTCAATGTAACGCCCATCACGAGCAAAGCGTGAATCAGCGGCGCCGACACGGAAGAACGGCTCTTTGTGACGGCCGAATCTAGTTAATCTAATTTTAACTGCCATAATAATAGCCTCCTAATATTCGAACCAATATTACTGGTAATAAAAAGGGGTGTCAAGCATTTTTGCTAGACAGCAATTATTAAGCGAAAAATTTATTGCAAAAGCATAGCTTACTTGTTATCATACTAGGGCATGTTTTTCCATGCTACGGATGTTCCGCTGTCATCATGAGAATGAACATCAAGAGAAAATTCATCTGTTGAGTAGGAGGTCGTATCATGAACAATAATTTAGTTAATGAAGTTACTGCTAGTCAATTACGTAATGATTTGCCAGAATTTTCTTCTGGAGACGAAGTCAAAGTTTCTGTCCGTATTGTTGAAGGAAGCAAGTCTCGTTTACAAATCTTCCAAGGCGTTGTTATTATGCGCCGTGGTGGTGGCGTTTCTGAAACATTTACTGTCCGTAAAATTTCTGGCGGTGTCGGTGTTGAAAGAACTTTCCCACTACATTCTCCTGTTGTCGCTGCGATTGAAGTAGTTCGCAGAGGTAAAGTGAGGAGAAATAAAATCACCTATATCCGTAAATTGTCTGGTAAATCCGCCCGCATTAAAGAACGTCTCTAAGTGCACGGAACAAAAATGGGCTTATCAAAGCCCTTTTTTAATACCTTTAAATCTCCTATAATGATAGCGATGAAAAACACTAAATTTGTTCATATTTATAGGGCGATTATTTCTTTTTTGTTCGTGGTCATGACACTAACTGGCGGACTTTATATATTCCATACTTTTTATTATTAACCTGATTATATTTTTGTACTTCCGATGGCCCCGACTTTAAATGGCCTAGTCCAAACTCTTGATAATTCAATCGTCGACTTCGGTATTATAGATAGCCATCAAAGGGCCTTAAAACGCATTCAAAGATTTGCGATTGTCAGTACATATTATCCTGATGAAAGCGATTATGATTTGCAGACTAATGTCTTGAAAAAAGATGCGCGAAAAAAGATTAAAAGAGTCATCGCTTTACCAAACGAAACTTTTGAAATCAGACACGGCTTACTGTATGTCTTTCAAAATGACGAATTTAAATTAGTTAATTATCCTTTTAAAACCCTTCCATTAGATACGACAAATTACATTGAAAAAGATACGACCACCCCAATTACTCTTTCGGCTAATGAGTATTGGGTCTTAGGTGATAACCGCCCGAACAGTTTCGATAGCGCTACTATTAATAAACCGATTAAATATGATAATTTGCACGGAGTTTTAGTAGCCATTGAAGGAAAAGGCAGACTGTATATTAAAAATTATTCTTGCAACAATTGTGGTCGTAAATATAACGAAACTATCGAGACGTGCCAAGACTGTAATAATGAAGTTGCTCCTGTTTATGATTTGAAAGATAAGCAGTATTCTTGGCCGAAATATTTTTAGGAGATCAATAATGTCAAAACAAATACATTGGTTCCCGGGCCATATGAGTAAGGCCCTTGCGGAAATTGAAAACAAGATTAAATTAGTTGACGTGGTCATCGAATTATTAGATGCTAGAGCCCCGCTTTCGTCAATTAATGAAAACTTAGAAAAGCTCATTAAAAACAAAAAAACACTCATTGTTTTAACTAAGGAAGATTTAGCGGATGCCAAGCAAACGACTATTTGGATAGAGCAATTAAAAAAAGAATATTCGCAAATAATTGCCTTAAATCTTAAAAAGGCTAGCTCGGCGAATGTCTTAGCTAGAGCCGTTATCGCTTTAGGTAAAGATAAATGGGAAAAACAAAAGGCCAGAGGGATGAAACCACAACCGATTAAAGCGATGATTATCGGCATTCCGAATGTCGGTAAATCGGCATTAATTAATCGTTTAGCCAAAAGAAAAGCAGCCGGTGTGCAAAATAAACCCGGTTTCACTCGCGGTGAACAGTGGATAAAAGTTAGTCAGGACTTCACATTAATGGACACTCCAGGCATACTCTCGATGAACTACGACATTGAGTACAAAGCCGTAAAGTTGGTTTTAATTGGCGCGATTAGAGAAGATATATTGCCTAACGAAAAACTGAGTGAAAAACTTTTAAACTTTCTCAAACTCAAATATCCTCATGCTTTATTGGAACGTTTCGGCATTGCGGAAATCGGTGAATAT
>JAAZFO010000164.1 GCA_012511695.1 Erysipelotrichia bacterium
ATCTATTTTTATGGTTCGGGATGCATTCCTGAAAAAATTGATGTTGTAAAAAGCGCCATTCAGTCATCATTCGCTATTGACAAAATTGAAGTGAATAGTGACTTAATTGGTGCTGCACATGCTTTATGTGGAACTGAAAGAGGCATAGCCTGTATATTAGGAACTGGAAGCAATTCGTGTGAGTGGAACGGAAGAGAAACTACAAATCAAGTGTCCCCTCTTGGATTTATATTGGGAGATGAAGGAAGTGGAGCCAACATGGGAAAATTGTTGATAAGCGATTTGTTGAAAAACCAACTTCAAGAGGAGTTAAAAAACAAGTTTTTGAAGCAATATAAACTCACCCAAGCTACTATTATAGAAAATGTGTATCGAAAGCCCTACCCCAGTCGTTTTTTAGCAAGCATTAGCCCATTTTTGCTACAAAACATAGAAAATGATTTAATTAAAAACATTGTGAAAAAATCGTTCAGCGACTTCTTTGAAAGAAATGTAATGCAATATAATTACAAAAACAATAAAACTCACTTCGTTGGCTCAATTGCTCATTTTTATGAATCAGTTCTTAAAGAAGTAGCCAATGAGAAAGGTATAACAATTGGAAAAATAAAACAATCACCCATTGAGGGATTGATTAATTATTACAGCAATAAAGCTCCTGACTTCGACAATGCGTCACCCTAAAACGTTTTCCAAAAATTTTCATCAAATAACATAGATATTGATTTGTGTTTTGGTGTAAGAAGCATTGTCTTTGTCTTAATAGTTCCACTTGAAGGTAACCTAATCTTTATGGTTGTAATTGTTTTAGCAATGCTAAGGACTTTATCTACACTTAGATTAATATCACTTATCTTCAAAATCCTTTCAAGTTCTTTATATACTTTATAGGCAACAAAACATATACAAACATGGGCTTCAATGCGTTTTGGAGTAAAATGAAACATGGGTCGCATCTCTAAAGTTCCTTTGGTAATGCGGTAAGCTCTCTCTATAACCCAGAGTTCATTATACTGTTTGCAAACTTCGTCAGCCGGTAGATGCGTGTTAGTGATATAGCCCTTTAGTCCATCCCATTTTTCATCATCTCGTATCCTGTCCTCACTTATTTTTACAGTAACATTCTCCGATAATTCCAGAAACTTGTTGTATCCTCTTTTGTTGATATCTTTCTTGGTTATGGTGCCACTTTTATAGGCTGACCTAAGTCGTTTTATTCCTTTATCCCTATTATAGCGATCTTTTCTTGCTCTTTCATCCGTATAACCAATGATGAGTCTGGTATTATCTTTTTTAGTTTCATGGAATAATCCTTTCTGCTTTTCTAGGGATAATATCCATTGCTTTATCCGTTCCGACTCATTTTTTATCCTTGCACCTATGATGTACTTATATCCGCCCGTTTCCAAGAGTGCGAGATTTTTCTTATTCATTAGTCCCGAGTCGGCTACAACTACAAAATCTTTTAGTTCAAAACGATTAACAAAATCCTCTACAATAGGAATCATTGTACGAGCTTCATATTGTGAACCGTTAAACAATGAATAAGACAATGGGTAACCATCCTTGCTGACCAATAAGCCCAGAACTACTTGAGGAAGGTTGTGTTTACCATCCTTAGACCATCCTTTTTCACGGAAGCCATCACCTTCGTCCGTTTCAAAATAGAGGGTAGTGACATCATAGAATACTAAACCTATTTTTCCACCTAAAATCTTACGAGTATGTTCCACACTTATCTGCTGAACCAGCTCTTGTTGTGTTTTGTGCAGTTTGTCTAAATACCGATATATGTTGTGTAATTCAACGTCTTCGTCAAAATAAGATTTTAGATATTCTACTGTCGCAGCCTTGCTAGAAGGCTGACTTATACGTGCCGTGACTAAATGTTTTAAAATATCATCGCCTATCTGGTCAAAACCGATGAACTGAAAAACATGATCTAATAAGATTTGTGTGCCATTTAATAGGACATTTTCAACATTTGAGATGAAGTAATTTATCAGTTTATTTTCTTCTTCAATCCTTTCTTGCTCTTTGAAAATATCTCGTGTCCCATAATAAGTAGAAATCCATTCTTCACCTTGTTGTACCAGCTGATTTATCTCTTCTTTATTCTTTGAAATACCGATTGTTACAAGCTCTTTGAACTTGCCATGGCTTTTATCTACTACCACCACACTGGTAGTTCCTGAACGGTTTTTCTTTTTGCGTACAAACATACACAAAGATAACTTTTTTAGCTTGCGTCACCCAAAACAACAAAGCCAAACTTGTAATTAATTGTATATCTGATAATTATATTTTTAGAGGGTGATGCGTGTCGAAGTCAGGA
>JAAZFO010000165.1 GCA_012511695.1 Erysipelotrichia bacterium
CCAGCTGCTACATTGTGTGCACCACATACAATTTTGAGAGGGTTGTCGCTTCCAACATCTACTGTAGTAAGGTGCAAATGGTCGGAGTTTGGGTGGGGCTCACAAGTTAGAACCTTACCAATAACTAATCCTTCCAATCCTCCTTTTATGGTTTGAACTTCTTTTAAACCTTCGGTTTCTAAACCAATTGATGTAAGTGCGTCAGCAGTAGCTTGAGGTGAAAGGTCAAAATCTATATAGTCTTTCAGCCAGTTGTATGAAATATTCATGTTGTGCGTATATTATTATTGCTCTTGAGTATGCCTTATATAATTATTTATGGAAAGAACTTCCAAAAAAACTCCTCAAAATTACAAAAAAAATGAAGAGATAGGAAATGTAGGTATGTAAAAAGATGAAATTGAATAGGTAGTTGTATAGTTTCATAACGTTATTGATAGCATTCTTCCTCTTCCGAGTGTAGTAAGGACGTAGTCCGAATGGAACTCGGAAGAGGAAATGACAAAAAAGTTGATTATTTTTGTTCTACTAAAATAAAAATATATGCAACAAATTTATCATTCAAATGCCAAGACAAATGTAAACAATCGAGAGCAAATACAAAAATGTACTTCTGCTTCAAATGAAGAATTAGCCACTCGATTTAATGTTTCTAATCAAACTGTTTCTAAATGGAGAAACAGGGATTTTGTTCAAGATGCCTCCTGTTGTCCCAGAAACATTAAGTATGCCCTTACTGAACTAGAAACAGCGTTAGTAATAAGTATAAGACGTAGCTCTTGGCTTCCATTAGATGAAGTTTATGAAATGCTTTTGGAACAGAATATAGCCATATCAAGAATATCTGTTTATCGTTGCTTAGTCAAAAATGGGATAAATAAGGTTCCCCAAGAACAAAAAGACAAAGCAAAAAAGTTTAAAGCTTATCAGCCTGGTTATTTGCATATTGATGTTACCTATTTGCCTAAATTTAATGGCAAAAGTGCTTATTTATTCGTTGCTATTGACAGAGCCACTAGAACGCTATACTATGAAATTTACGATGACAAAACGGCAAAATCAACTGAGGATTTTTTTGATAAATGCTTAGAATTTTTCCCTTTTGTAATCACACATATATTGACAGATAATGGACTAGAATTTACAAACAGGTTAATTATGAGCAAAAAAGGAAATCTATGTACAAAAGACTCATTGTTAGATATTAAATGTAACGAAAATCAAATTGAACACCGTTTAACAAAGCCAGCAACTCCCAAAACAAATGGTATGGTGGAAAGAGTAAATGGGACGATTAAAAACAACACAATACTAAAAAATGAGTATAAAGATAAATCTCAAATGAATGATGATTTAATCCAATTCTTGATATATTATAACTTGTATAGAAGGCATGGTTCTATCAGAAAGGAGCTAAATGTAAAAACTCCTTTTCAAGCAGTTGAGAAATGGTTTATTCTAAAACCTGAAATCTTTAGAGTATCACCTGAGGAATTCAAAAATAAAATATTAAATTTGAACCAAAATAAAGTCAACTTATATCAACAACCTTGTGAAACTTGACAGGTA
>JAAZFO010000021.1 GCA_012511695.1 Erysipelotrichia bacterium
CACTAGAATCGCTCATTAAGTAGCGATTTTTTAATTTTAAATTACACATATTGCTTGGTGGAAATAAAATTAGCTTATGCTATTATGGGAGCATGCTTTTAGTAATAGTCGGACCAACAGGTGCTGGTAAAACTTCTTTAGCAATCGAACTTGCCAAACATTTTAATGCCCCGATTATTAATGCTGATGCCTATCAAATTTATGATGAAATGAACATTGGAACTGCTAAAATCGCTAAAGAAAGCGCAGACTATAAAAGACATTTTTTACTAGATATAGTTAAGCCTGACGAGACTTATTCCGTTAAGCATTATCAAGAAGATTTTAGACGTGTTTATGAACAATTAAAAAAGACATACGAGACGATTATTGTTTGTGGGGGAACAGGTTTATATATTAAAGCCGCCTTATATGATTATGTCTTTGAAGACGAAAAAGAAAGCGATATGTCAGATTTAGAAAAATTGGACAACGAACAACTCCATCAACAACTATTGCTTTTAGATCCTCAGTCCGCACAAGCCATTCACCCTAACAATAGCAAACGTGTCCTTCGCGCCTTAAAAATTGCGCGAACTCATCCCTTCTCAAAAAGTGAAGGTATCGCTCGCCAAAAACACCAACTTTATTATCTAGACGAAGTAGTAAAGTTTTATTTTCTAAATCCTGAACGTGAACAGCTATACGCTGATATCAATAAGCGAGTGGATGAGATGTTTGCGGAAGGTTTGGTTGACGAAGTGAAATATTTGTTAGAAAAATATCAAATGTCATTGACTGCAAGAGCGGCAATCGGTTTTAAAGAAGTAATCGATTTTTTAAATGGGCAGTATGACTATGAACGATGTGTTGAGTTAATTAAGCTTCGGACAAGGAATTACGCCAAAAGACAAGTAACTTACTTCAAACATCAGTTACCATGTCAAACATTTAATAGTCGAGAACAGCTATTAAAAGGGGTGTTGCAAAATGACAAATGAAATCTTTAAGCGTTCAATAGGCTTATTAGGCAAAGATAATTTTGAATTTATGCAAGAACAAAAAATTGCTGTTTTTGGTCTAGGTGGTGTCGGTGGCACGGCTTTAGAAGCTTTGGTACGCACAGGTTTTCGACATTTTATCATCGTTGATTTTGACAAAGTGGAACTCTCAAACTTAAATCGCCAAATTTTATATCTTTATAAAGATGTGGGGCGTTATAAAGTTGATGTCGCAAAAGAAAGATTGCTGGCTATCAATCCAGTCATTGATGTAAAAAAATATTGTCTAAAATCACAAGACTTCGTTATCGATGAGCGAATTGACTTTATCGTTGATGCCATTGATGATGTCGAAGGTAAAATAGCTTTACTAGTCAAAGCTAAAGAAAACAATATTAAGAGCGTGATGTCACTAGGAATGGCTAATCGCCATGACCCAAACGCTGTTTACCTCACCACTTTAAATAAAACTCATACCGACCCATTAGCAAAAAAGATACGTTATTTGGCGAAAAAGAATAATTTAGACCCAAAAGAAATCGCAGTGGTTGTCTCAGAAGAACTACCTCAGAAAAATGAGGTTAAACTCAACTCATCGATGATGGCCCCCTCCTCTTCAGGTTTAACAATTGCTAAATATATTATTGAGACATTTACAGAAAGAAGGCGGAAAAGTTATGAAAAACATCTTTGAAATTGCAAAACGAATTAACATCGACGAAAAATTCGTCATCCCATTTGGCTATGACAAAGCCAAAATCTCGCTCGACATTAACGAGCAATTAAAATCTCGTCCTGATGGCAAGCTTGTCTTAGTGACGGCGATTACTCCGACGAAAGCAGGAGAAGGTAAGACGACTACTTCCATCGGTTTAAGTGATGGTTTAAATTATATTGGTGTGCCTTCTTTAGTGGCTCTTAGAGAACCTTCTTTAGGACCGGTATTCGGCATTAAAGGTGGGGCCACTGGTGGCGGTAAAGCCCTGGTCATTCCCACAGAAGATATCAACCTACATTTCACTGGTGATATGCACGCTTTAACGAGTTCGATTAACTTGATTGCGGCTTGCATTGATAACTCAATTTTTCAAGATAATCCTTTGAATATTAATCCTAAAAAAGTTCTTTGGAAAAGAGCTCTTGATATGAATGATCGCGCTTTAAGAAGTGTGACTATTTCTCAAGGAGAAACAAAAAGCGATCCCCGTCAAGAAGAGTTTGTCATTACGGTGGCTTCTGAATTAATGGCTATTCTTTGTTTAGCGAAGGATGCTGAAGATTTTATGGCCCGCATCAACAACATTATGGTGGCTTATACCTTTGATAATGAGCCCGTCTTTTTAAGACAATTACGTGTTTCTCATGCGGTGATGAAATTAATGGTTACGGCTTTGCTCCCTAACCTTGTACAAACCTTAGAAGGCAATCCAGCAATTATTCATGGTGGTCCTTTTGCGAATATCGCCCATGGCTGTAATTCAATTATCGCCACTAAGATGGCGTTAAAATTAGCTCCAGTAGTCATTACTGAGGCGGGATTTGGAGCAGACTTAGGCGCAGAAAAGTTTTTTGATATCAAGTGCCGCGTGGCGGACTTAAAGCCTGACGCTGGAGTCGTTGTTGCTACTATTAGGGCATTAAAGATGCATGGCGGACAGCCATTTGAGGAATTAACAGTTGAAAATGTCGACGCTTTAAAAAAAGGAATCGCTAATTTAAAGAAACATATTGAAAATGTTGAAAAGTTTGGTGTTCCCGCGATCGTTTGTATTAATAGTTTTGCCTCTGACTCAGAAGCGGAAACTGCTTTTATTACTAAATGGTGTGCAGACAACGGTTATGATTATGCTTACTGTACCGCTTTTGCAGACGGCGCCAAAGGTGCTGTTGAATTAGCTAAGCGTGTGATGGAAATTCTCGACACCAAACAATCTAACTATCGTCCTTTATATGATGTTGCCCTGCCAATTAAAGATAAGGTTAGTATTATTTGTAAAGAAATTTACGGCGCTAAAGATGTGCTTTACACTTCTGAAGCCGAACAACAAATTGAAGACTTTACGAATTTAGGATTTGGTCGTACACCAGTTTGTATTGCTAAAACGCCACTATCGCTTTCTGATAATCCAAAAGTTTTAGGGACACCAACTGACTTTGTTGTTACTATCCGAGAGGTACGTTTGTCAGCGGGCGCTAATTTCATCGTTCCACTAACCGGCGCGGTGATGACAATGCCTGGCCTACCAAAAGTTCCGGCCGCTGTTAAAATGGAAGATGTGCCGTACGATCAAAAACTAGACCATTAATCGTTTGGACAAAAACTTAATAATCCCCCTATTAAATTAATAGAGGGATTTTTTTATAGCGCTTTTACAATTACAAAATGTCAGTAAGTCTTTTCTTTTAGATAAATCACGGAAAAAAGACGCCTTAAAAGAGATCACTCTTTCTTTTCCTTCTACTGGCTTTGTCTCTATCGTGGGCCCTTCTGGATGCGGAAAATCAACACTTTTAAATCTCATTGGTAAAATAGATTGTCCGAGTGAAGGAAAGATATTTTTTAAGAAAAAAGAAATCGCAAAAATGAAAGACGCGCAGCTTTCATCTTACCGCAGTTGCACAATCGGTTTTGTTTTTCAACATTATCACCTATTAGAGAAACAAAGTGCTTTATACAACCTCATGCTCCCGGCACTACTAGCGGGAGATTCGTTTACAAAAGCCAAGAAAAAGGCGAAGACGTTAGCTCTTTCTTTTAATCTTGATGAACAATTACTAAAAAAGAATTGCGCCTTACTTTCTGGAGGAGAAAAAGAAAGAATTGCTATTATAAGAGCATTTATAAATAAACCTCAAATATTATTGGCCGACGAACCGACTGGAGCGTTAGATGAAAATAATGCAATTTTAGCTATGGAAACATTAAAAATGGCTAGTCAGAAAAGTTTAGTTATCGTAGTGACTCACAATCTCGCACTAGCGTATCGCTATAGTGATAAACTCATCCATCTCAACGACGGAAGCGTAGTCAAAGAGGAAGACATTGATTTATCTAAATGTAATAAGAGGCGTAGCAAAAATAAAATAAGTGCCACGTGTAATAGTAATTGGTATTTACCGCTACTCGTTTTAAATTTTAAAAAAAGATTTTTTCGAAATATTTTTTCTATTCTTTCTTTAGTCATTGGAATTACTGCGAGTATGCTAATTTTTGGTGTCAAAAACGGTGCTGACATTTCAATAAAAAATAGCGCCGAAAAACAATTCAATATCGGCGTTCTTTCTGTTAATAAAGAAAGAAAAATAGTTAACCAAAACTCACCGATTACACTCGTGCAAAATTTGCGCTTAAGCGAAGCAGAAATTTTACAACTTGCCACTGAAATTGATTATTGCCATTTTCGTTACTCGTATGAGGCATTAGTGAACCCCGTACCATCTATAAAAGTGAATGAAGAGCCTATTGAAGGGTTTTCCTATTTGCCGATATACTCTTTTGAAGACACTTCGATTAATCAGACACTTTTATCTCGTGGGAAAATACCAAAGTTCGATAGTTTAAATCAAGTATTAATTAACGAAAATGCTTACAAAGTTTTGCAAAATATTTTGCACAGTGAGCCACTCAATTCTTTTATGTTAATTGAGAGTAATAATGCTTTTAATTTTTATACTGAAAATAGTTCAAAACCATACATTACCGATCACTTTGTTTTTGCGCGTTTAGTGGAAATTGTCGGCGTCGTGGAAGAGATGAATTTTTTATCAACGCCCAAGATATTTTATTCTTACCAAGCTTTAGATCGCTACATGAGCGAGGCGCTACTTCCAAATCTCTCTAGTGTTCAAGGTGAAATGTCTTGGAAGGAGCGTGTCGAGATTGCAAGTGACAATGAAGATATTTCCAACTTTTCACACTTGGTATTTTTAAAAAATTACGAGGACGTTAGTCTACTTAGACACTTAGTAAGTGCTGGTTTTAACGATTATGTTTTTACTAGTAATGGGGTGATTGTCGAAGAGACATTGTTTTCTTTAGTTAATGCCGCTAGTGTTGGAATGGAAATCTTCTTAGCAATCGCCTTAATCGGGACCATATTAATTATTAGTTTAATTGCATTTGCTTCTTATAGTGAAGACATTAAAGATTCCGCCATTTTACTTTGTTTAGGAGCACGCCATGAAGAAATAGTGTCTCTTTATGTCTTTGAAAATATGGCATTAGGATTAATTAGTTTCTTATTAGCGTTAGTGATAACTCTATCTTCAATAAGGCCGCTAAATACTCTGATCAGCAAAACCACTTCTTTAGTTTCATTAATAGATGTGCCGCTATCTTCTTATCGGGGGCAACCGTTATTATTTCCGTTATTAGTGAGCGCGGTGACACTTCTAGTGTGTGTTCTAACAGCCTATGTACCTTTAACTTTTGCTAAGCGGATTTCATTAAGTGAGGAACTGAAAGCTAATGATTAAATTGATTGATGTTAGAAAAAAATACGGAGAAAGGTTGATTTTAAAAGAGATTAACCTCACGTTACCCAGCCATGGTTTGTGCGTCATTTACGGCCCTTCTGGATGCGGTAAGACGACCTTATTAAATTGTATTGCGGGGTTGATTCCTTTTAAAGGCTCAATTGAAGTTTTTAACCAAAACATCGCTTTAATGAATGATAGGGCATTAAGTGATTGGCGTTTAAAAGCGATCGGTTTTATATTTCAGGATTTTAAACTCTTTGAAACAGAAACCGTCTGGCGAAATTTAGTCCTCCCTTTAGATACGTTGCACGCCCTACCTCGTCGCTTAAGAAACCGTAAATGCGCAGACATATTAGCTCTTGTGGGGCTAACTTCTAAAAGAAAACAAATCGATAACAAATTAAGTGGTGGTGAAAAACAAAGAGTGGCGATTGCGCGCGCTATAATTAATGATCCATGTGTATTATTGGCGGA
>JAAZFO010000166.1 GCA_012511695.1 Erysipelotrichia bacterium
AACATAATCCAGTCGTACCAATTTAACATAAGTTTTATTCCTTTCTTAGTCGCTGCTAATAAATGATATTAAAATATCACCAATAACGCAATTATTTTTTATAGACTGCTTTTCATTTCAAGAACAATGTCTCTTAATTCAGCCGCTCTTTCAAAGTCAAATTCTTTAGCGGCTTGCCGCATTTGTTTTTCTAATTCCTTAACCTTGACTTCAATTTCAGCACGACTGCCGTATTTCATAATATTAATCACTTCACTTATTTCATCATCACTATTGTGAATTGGTGGCCGCACCTCCTTAACGATCGTGCGTGGAATAATACCGTTAGCATCGTTATAAGACTTTTGAATGTTGCGACGGCGTTCAGTTTCCTCAATGCACCCGCGCATTGAGTCGGTAATACGATCCCCGTACATCACTACTAAACCATTAACATATCGAGCTGCTCGACCAGTAATTTGAATGAGGGAACGTTTACTTCTTAAAAAACCTTCTTTATCAGCATCAAATATACTAATCAATGAAACTTCTGGAATATCTAACCCTTCTCTTAATAGGTTAATTCCAACTAGGACATCGTACTTACCTTTTCTTAATTGATAAATAATTTCACTCCGTTCTAAAGTTTTGGTTTCGTGATGTAAATAAACAGTTTTTATGCCCTTATCTTTAAGAAAAGCAGTCAAATCTTCCGCCATACGAATAGTCAAAGTGACGACCATTGTT
Organism: Erysipelotrichia bacterium; assembly: GCA_012511695.1. GTDB lineage: Bacteria > Bacillota_I > Bacilli_A > RFN20 > CAG-826 > RUG14515. Next base: position 727 of record JAAZFO010000166.1, read on the forward strand.
CTTTCATTGAGCTTTATGCGCTTTCTAATTTCCGAAACCAAATCATCAATTTGCCCGAGCGTTGGTCTCACTTCAATGCGCGGATCAAGTAGTCCAGTTGGACGAATAACTTGTTCGGCAGAAACTTCACCGACCTTGCTCAATTCATAATCTCCAGGGGTTGCACTAGTACATAATACATACGGCATCACTTTTTCAAATTCTGAAAATTTAAGTGGACGGTTATCTAATGCCGATGGCAATCTAAATCCATATTCAACGAGCGTAGTTTTGCGGGCTCTGTCGCCATTATACATCCCTCTTACTTGTGGAAAAGTAGCATGAGATTCATCAACAATAAGAAGAAAATCTTTTGGAAAATAATCAAACAAACACCAAGGTCTCTGGCCAGGATTTCTTTTATCGATATGTCTAGAATAGTTTTCAATGCCAGGACACATTCCAAATTCCAACATACTTTCAATATCTTGGTTTGTGCGCATTTGCAGCCGTTCTGCTTCTAACAGCTTACCGTTGTCCTTGAAATATTTGATTCTATCTTCTAATTCAACTTTAATTGTGTCGCATGCTTGTTTGACTCTTTCACGAGTGGAGGCATGATCATAAGCTGGATAAATAGGAAAAGTGCGGTACGTGTGTTTAATTTCTCCAGTAAGAGCGTTGATATGGATAATTTTTTCAACTTCATCTCCAAAAGTATCAAGTCGAATAACATCATTATCAACAAATGACGGTGGGACTATCTCAATAATGTCCCCTCTTACCCTAAAAGAACCCGGCACTAAATCAAGATTGTTTCGCTTATATTGCGCATCGATTAATTTAGTATAAAATTGTTTACGATTTATCGTTTCTCCAACCCGAATATTAAAGACTAAATTTCGATATTCTTTGGGATCCGTTAATCCATAAATTGACGCCACTGAAGCGACGACAATGGTGTCACTTCTTTCAATAACAGAATTGATTGAGGAAGTTCTCAACATTTCAATTTCTTCATTCATTACAGCGTTTTTATCGATATACGTGTCGCTTTTTGGGATGTAAGCCTCTGGTTGGTAGAAATCAAAATTTGAAACAAAATACTCAACACGGTTGTGGGGAAACAATTCTTTAAATTCAGAATATAGTTGTCCCGCTAAAGTTTTATTATGGACTAAAACTAAAACAGGTTTTTGCACCTTCTGAATGATATTTGCCATCGTGAAAGTTTTCCCTGTTCCAGTAGCCCCTAACAAAACTTGAAAACGATGGCCATTTTCAATGCCATTTACTAACTTTTTAATAGCCTTTGGTTGGTCGCCAGTGGGCTTAAAATTTGAAACTATTTCGAATTTATGACTTTTATTTACTTCCATCCACGTCCCCGTTATTTTATTTTGTCTTCTGCTTCCATGCGCAAGTAAGCATAGATAAAGCCGTCAAGATCCCCGTTCATCACTCCTTCAACATCTGAAACTTCATAGTTTGTGCGATTGTCTTTAACAAGAGTGTATGGGCAAAACACATACGAACGGATCTGACTTCCCCACTCAATATTTTTTTTCTCTCCAACAATAGTACTTAATTTATCTTTTTGTATTTCTAACTCGCGTAAGTATAATTTATTTTTTAGCATTTTCAACGCCGATTCTTTATTAAGTAGTTGGCTTCTTTCAACTTGGCACGCCACCACAATCCCAGTAGGTAAATGCGTGATACGTACCGCCGATTCTACCTTGTTGACATTTTGTCCTCCCGCACCGCCGCTACGAAAGGTATCTACTTTTAAATCAGCTTCGTTAAGTGCAATGTCGATAGAGTCGTCTTTAAACTCTGGGATAACATTGACTGATGCAAAAGATGTGTGCCTTCTTTTATTAGAATCAAAAGGGGAAATTCTCACTAGCCGGTGGACTCCTTTTTCTCCTTTAAGCAAGCCGTAAGCATTTTTACCACTGATTTGTATAGCTACGCTTTTTAAACCTGCCTCTTCGCCTGGCTCATACGATAACAAAGACATCTTAAAACGATGAGACTCGGCATAGAAAACATACATCCGATAAAGCATGTCCGCCCAGTCTTGTGCTTCCGTACCCCCAGCACCTGGATGGATTTCAACTACTGCATTAAGACTATCGAATTCACCGGTGAAAAGAATATTCATCTCTAGTTCTTTCGCGCTTTTTTTTATGTCCTCTAGTGAGCCTCGCATCTCTTCAAACAATGAGTCATCTTCAAAAGATAAAAGTTCTTCTAAATCATTGATTTCACCTAAAAGTGAGCGATAAGCTTCAACCATGCCGCGAAGATAATTAAGACGAGCAATAATTTTTAATGCAGCACCTTGATCTTCCCACAAATTTTCAGCCTCGCTTTTTTGCGTGAGGTCGGTTATTTCATTATCTAACTTAGCGTCTTCAAAGAAAGGACCCGAGTTGACGGATTCTCTCGCCTACAGCACAAAGTTCTTGTTTTAAAGTTACAATGTCTTTCATAAATTATCCTTTTTTCTCTTCTGGAACTCCTTCTGGAGCAGTGGGTGTTTCAGCAACAACCTTTCTTTGCGGTCTAAAGTTGACTAAATTCAATACCGCATCTACAGAAGCTAGTTCAAGAGTTTCTCTAAACATTCCATAACCCTCATTAACATAATCTTGAAGTGGGTTAACGTTAGCATAGCTTCTTAAGAAAATTGCTTCTCTTAAACGGGCCATAGAGTCGATATGTTTGGTCCAATTTTGATCGATGCAATGCAAAATAATTGAGCGCTTCATTCGTTCTTTTTCTTCTTCTTCGACTGGCCAATTGCTTTGAAGCTCGCCAAATCTTTCTTTGAGTAAAATTCCTAAATCTAAAGCGATGTCTTCAACCGGTGCATCGTCAAACAAACTCGGTTTAATCGAACCAGTTGGCAAAAATCTCGGCTCCACAGCTTTAGCGAGTTGAACACCGTGAACCAAACCATCGGAATTGCCCGCGGTAACACCTTTTTTCGCCAAGAAATCACCAGTAGTTTTGAAAATCTCTTCAATGATATCGTCAATATTTTTACCTTCAATAATTCGATCTCTTTTATCGTAGACGATTTGTCTTTGCTTAGCTAAAACATCATCATATTCGAGCAAACTCTTCCGTGTATCAAAGTTTTGACCTTCAATTTTCTTTTGTGCGGAAGTAATAACATTTGTAATCATCTTTGCTTCTAACGCTTCATCGCCGAAATTCTTTTCAATGTAACTCTTAATGGAATCCGCGGCAAAGCGCACTAAGAGAGTGTCTTCGAAAGAAACGTAAAATCTGGAGTAGCCTGGATCTCCCTGACGACCACTCCTCCCACGTAATTGATTGTCGATACGGCGTGCCTCGTGTCTTTCGGTGCCGAAAACACATAAACCGCCCAAAGCTCTAACTTCGTCATTAATTTTAATATCAGTCCCACGACCAGCCATGTTGGTCGCCAAAGTAATTGCGCCTCTTTCGCCAGCGTGCGAGATAATTTCCGCTTCTCGTGCGTGATTTTTAGCATTCAACATCTCATGTCTTAGACCTGCTTTTGTTAACAACTCGGAAATCTCTTCAGAGGATTCCACCGAAACAGTCCCGATTAAGATTGGCTGACCTTTCTCGTGACGTTCTTTTACTTCCTCAATAAGGGCCTCTAGTTTTGGACCTTTTCGAGCATAAACAAAATCAAGTGCATCGATACGGATGATAGGTTTATTAGTGGGGACGCATACCACTCGCATATTATAAATTTTTCTAAATTCTTCTTCTTCAGTTTTAGCAGTGCCAGTCATCCCAGCAATTTTGCTATACAAGCGAAAGAAGTTTTGGTAGGTGATTGTCGCCATCGTAATCGTTTCTTGTTTAATCGTAACGTTTTCTTTAGCTTGTACTGCTTGATGCAAACCATCAGACCACTCACGACCTGGCAAAACACGCCCCGTAAAGGGGTCAATAATTTGAATTTCGCCAGCACCGTCAACGAGATAATCAACATCTCTGGCCATAATAAAGTTCGCCCTTAAAGCGTTATGGATACGGTGTACTAAATCTGAATATTCAGGATCAAATAAGTTTTTAATGCCAAACATACGTTCGGCTTTAGTGTGACCGACCTCGGTGAGATTGACAGTTTTATCTTTAACGTCGACATTAACATCGACTTCTTTTTTTAAGGTTTTACAAAATCTATCGGCGACAGTGTATTGGGAAGCACTAGTCGACGCACCCCCTGAAATAATTAATGGCGTTCTACTTTCATCAATCAAAATGGAGTCAGCTTCGTCAACGATACAAAAATTAAGTCCTCTAAGGACACGGCGTTGTAATTCACTAGCCATATTGTCTCTTAAATAGTCAAAACCCAATTCTGAGTTAGTCGTGTATGTAATATCGCAGAGATAGGCCTCTTTTTTTTCGTTTGTATTTTTTGTGCGGGCATTAACACCAACGGTTAAACCTAAAAAGCGATAAATTTGACCCATCCATTCCGTATCACGTAAAGACAAGTATTCATTAACCGTGATGACGTGGACTCCTTTGCCCGCTAGGGCATTAAGATAAACCGCCATGGTCGCTGTTAAGGTTTTACCTTCTCCAGTTTTCATTTCTGCGACATCACCATTGTGCAAAACTAAAGAGCCCATGACTTGTACTTTGTAAGGAAATTCACCAATTGTTCTTTTAGCGGCCTCTCTAGCTACAGCAAATGCTTCATGCTTAATGTCTTCAAGAGTAGCGCCATTTTCTAATCTTTCTTTAAAATATGGTGTTTTAGCTTTTAATTCTTCATCACTTAAAGAGGCCATTGCTTGTTCGTAAGCAACGACTTTTTCTGCTTCTCGTTGATATCTCTTCAGTGCTCTCTTATCAAAAAATCCCATATTTTAATACCAATCACATCAAATGGTGTGCCTTTCTTTATGAAAGAATGTCAAACATTCGCTTAAATATAATATCAATCAACCCGATTTTTGTCTAACACAATCTTAATAGATTGATTATTTATTAACTTTTTTTACCATGGCTTTTGCTACCACTAAAACACTTATTTTCTTTGGATTTAACTTTTCTATAAGGTTTATCGCCGCTTTAATGGTGGAGCCTGTAGTGTAAATATCATCAATAATTAATACTTTTTTCCTCCTTAAATCTGGCGATAGTTTTAAACGCAAAAATTGATAAATTTCTTCTCGTGAGCGCAAATTACTTGTCGCTTGTTTATGACGACCTGTTTTTTGTATAATCGGCATCATCTCTAAACCTATAGCTTTACTTATTTCCAAGACATGATTAAAGCCACGTGTCTCATCATCGCCTTGAAACGAAGGGATTGGAATAATGGTGTAGCCGCTATACATCAATCTGATCTCTTGAGCGAAGTTGCCCAAAAAAACTTTGCATAATTCGTAATCAAAACAGCCTTTAAATTGATAGATGAGTTGCCGCATAAACTCATTGTATTCATAAATAGCTAAACCCTGATAAGTTAAGACTCGAAAAGATATAAATAATGGATTCATCGCTTTTTGACAAGTGGTGCATAAATTGATCTTTGTGTTCAAAATACGGCAGGCGTCATTGTTTTTAATTGGTTTACAGCAGCTTTTACAATTTTTGATTAGCGGCATTAATTTCTTTAATCGCTCGTTGCGTTTCTTGGTTTTTATGTTTAGCAAGAAAGATCACCTCCCCTCCTGGAGCATCTTTTTTTCTACCGACCCTCCCAGCAATTTGAATTAAAGAGTGGGCATCATAAATAGAGTGATCGCTCAAATAAACAATGACTTGCAAGTCACGAATTGTGACGCCTCTTTCCAAAACTGCAGTAGTGACTAAATAACGGTATTTTTTTGACCGAAATCTTTTAATGATCATTTGTCTTTGTTCGCTTTTTGAATTGATGTAATTGCCGTGAGAGAAAAAAATACTTAAAAAACGATATACTTTTTTCGACAAATCAATCGTGGGCACAAAAATAAGAATTGGCTTAAATTGACGTAATAGTCGTGAAGTTTCACTTACGAGCTTGTAGTTTAAATACAATAGATTGCCACAAATAATATTTGGCACTGGTAATGGGTGTTGATGAAAGCGAGAATAAAGTTCAAGAATGTCGCGAGAAGGTTGTTTAAATTGTTTAATTAATTTAGGAGTGGGAGTCGCTGTCATGAGGACAAAATTCTTTTTTATAGAACGATAAAAGAAAGCTTCTAATATTGTATTTCCTCTATAAGGAAAAGCATCGATTTCATCCATGATTAATAAATCAAAATACTGATTATAACGATATAATTGATGTGTTGTTAAGACTATTAAATCACCCTCGAGTCTATTAGAATTGCCCCCATAAACTGCTATTACTTTATTGTTTTTAAATATATTTTTAAAATGATAAGTTAGCTCTAACACCACATCTTTTCTAGGAACAGCAAAGCCGACACGCAGCCCGTTGTTGATGCAGTGAGCAATGACTTCTAAACATATTTCCGTCTTGCCCGAGCCACACACTGCGTGGACTAGACTATCAATTCCTTTAAGGTAATTGCGCAGCAGTTTAGCAGATAATCTTTTTTGATCGTCAGATAATTTATAGGCGAGTTGATAGTCAGCTTTTTCTGTAATGACATAGTTGTTACTAGCTTCTTGGCCGCGAAACATGATACAACGACGACAATAGGGTTGACCGTTTTTATAACCGACATAGGCACTATCAACGTTGCCACAAATAGAACAAATAAATTTCGTATTAATAAAAAATCTCCCCATTCATTAAATAGGGAGATTATTACTATTTTTTCCAAACGCTTTACTAAGTTTTAAGCAATTTTTGTAAAGACATATGCAGTTTTAGAGTAAAACTCATCATCCGCTCTTAAAATTGGAGACGCAAAATTCTCATGATTAATAGCGTCAGGATAAAGTTGTGTTTCTAAACAAATGTGCGAATTCGTATTGTATAGCTGTAAGCCTGGACGATCAGTATAAACATCGACATTAATGATACTTGTTTGTCCAGTCAAAGATGCGACTTTTCGATAACCGTCACCGTTTAAAGCGTAGTTATCATCATAATTTGGTGAGCTGACAGGCATAGTCCTGGCGGTAGTGAAATCTAACCTTTCCGTCACCGGTGAAATATTGCCATTTGGAATTTGGGAAACCATTTCAGTGTGATTGTCAGCGTCAATCCAGAGCGTATGATTTTGTGCGGAATTGTTCCCGTTCAAACTCAAGTACACGTGATTGGTTGGGTTAATCAATGTGTCAGCATCACTGGTTGCGGTATACTCAATTGTCAATTCGCCTGAATTTCTTAAAGTATAGGTA
>JAAZFO010000167.1 GCA_012511695.1 Erysipelotrichia bacterium
ACTGCTCACTTAATTCTGTCATCTCTCATGTTAAAGATGTTTCGACTTGGATAAATAACTCTATATCTGGTAATCATAGAATTTGTTATAACGAAAATGTTCCCTCTTCAAAGTTTAATACCGATATCAACAATCTCTAAGCTAACCGCCGCAGTATAGAACTCGAGACCGCTGATTATGTGATTATCGCTCCGGTTTTCTTTACGATGGCGATTGATTTTAGACCATATTTAAAAAAACATAGTAAAAGTGGCAATAAAATTTCTTTAATTTATAAACGCGTGACTAATGCAGATTCTGAATTTATTAATTGTGATGCTTTAGAAATTAAAGATGGCGTTATTGATGGATTTTCGATCAACGGCGGTCAAAATAAAGAAGCCGATATTTCACTAGAGGTTTTTATTTTTAATTTTAAAACCTTTATGAAACTTATTAAAAAATCACGTGAGATTTCGACACTTTTTAATATACGCGATTTAGTCCGTCACATTGTGGCTAACAAAATGTTTGCCATCAATGCTTATCCTTTTGACGGTTTAGTCATCCCGATTCTCACCTTCCAAAATTTCGTAAAGTATTCTACTGATCTTTTAAATTATGATATCAGGAAACAGTTATTTAAGGAGGGGTGGCCGATTTATACGACTACCCATAATACTCCGCCGGCTACTTATGGAGAAAACGCCCATGTCAGTAACTCCTTTATCGCCAACGGTTGTATTATTAAAGGTACCGTCATCAACTCTGTTATCTCTCGTGATGTCATCGTGGAAGAAGGGGCGATAGTCAAAGACTGTGTTTTATATTCAGGAACCCAAGTCGGCAAAGGAGCGAACTTACAATACGTTCTCAGCGATAAGAAAGTTACAATTAAAGAAATTATTGATGTCGCTGGGGAAAAAGATGACTTTATTTACATTAGTCGTGGAGCCCACATTTAATGAAAATTGTGATGGTGGCGAGCGAATCTCGTCCTTATTATAAAACCGGCGGTCTTGCCGATGTCGTTTTCTCACTTTCAAAAGAATTAGTCGTCGCCGGACAAGAGGTGTCCGTCATTTTACCTTTATACGATCGGCTCCTACCGCCTTTTGGTTTTTCGGATTTAACTTTAGTGACAACTTTCAAGATGCATATGTCGTGGCGCAAACAGACGGTTAATGTTTTTCATACTATTTATGAAGGAATTAATTATTATTTTATTCAAAATCAACAATATTTTGAAAGAGGTCACATGTATGGTGATTTCGATGATGGTGAACGGTTCGCTTTTTTTGTAATGGCGGCCAAAGAATTCATTTTTATTAAACATTTTTATCCCGATATCATCCATGTCCATGATTGGCAAGGAGGGATGTTACCGTGCCTTATCAAAGTCGATGGCCAAAGTGTTGAGAAATACGGGCGCGTAAAATTTGTTTTTACGATTCATAATCCCGCTTTTCAAGGATTGATGCCTAAATTTACTTTAGGTGATTTTTACAATTTGTCAGATGAGTTATTTGATAATGGGTCTGTGCGTTTTAATGATCAGGTATCAACTCTTAAATCCGGCATCGTTTTTGCCGATAAAATTAACACCGTTTCACCGACACACCATTTCGAATTATTAACCCCGCAAAGCGGCATGGGTTTAGATGGTGTCCTCCGGTATCGAGAATGGGACTTTAGTGGCATTCTTAATGGCATTGACTACGATGAATTTAATCCTGAGAAAGACGCCCTCATTGCCCAACCCTTTAATATTAAAAATTTTGTGAGTGGCAAAAGAGCTAATCGCAAAGTAGTTTTTGAAAAACTGGGGATGAACAACCGCCCGGGACCACTTTTTTCAATGGTCACAAGAATTACTTGGCAAAAAGGTTTTGCGATTGTTTTTGACGCTTTAGAACAAGTGTTGGCTAAAGGAGCAAGTTTCATCATTCTCGGCAATGGTGAGCCGGCATATGAAGGACAACTCCATCAACTAAAAAATCGTTATCCTGAACAAGTCGGCTTGTATTTTGGTTATAGCGATGACTTGGCCCACCTCATCTACGCCGCTAGCGATTTCTTTATTATGCCCTCACTTTTTGAACCGTGCGGCCTTGGACAAATGATTGCGCAACGTTATGGGGCTTTACCGATCGTTAGAAGGACCGGGGGATTACGTGATCCCGTTACCGTTTATAACGGGACAAATATACAAGTGGCTAATGGCTTTGGCTTTGATGGCTACAACGCAGAAGAGATGACGCAAACGGCTCTATATGCTTTCGACACTTATCAAAATAAAAAAACTTTTCATCAATTGGTGAAAAATGCCCTTAAAACTGATAATTCATGGACGAAGAGTACCGCGCAATATCTCGCACTTTATAACCGATTACTTATATAATAAAAGGAAACAACATTATGGGATTTAATCATCGTGACATTGAAAAGAAATGGCAAAAATATTGGTTGGACAATAAAACTTTTAAAACCGATATTTATGATTTTTCGAAGCCTAAATTTTATGCTCTAGATATGTTTCCATACCCTAGTGGCTCTGGTTTACATGCTGGGCATCCAGCTGGTTATACCGCTACAGATATTGTTTCGCGCATGAAAAGGATGCAAGGTTATAACGTTTTACACCCGATGGGTTACGATTCTTTTGGCTTACCAGCTGAGCAATATGCCTTGGAAACTGGGAATCATCCCGGAGGTTTTACTAATGAAAATATTGCCCGCTTCACTAAACAATTAAAAGAATTAGGTTTTGACTATGATTGGGATCGGGTTATTTCAACAGCTGATCCAGACTATTATCGTTGGACACAATGGATATTCAAAGGATTGTTTGTTGATGGTTACGCTAAATATATCGATATGCCAGTTAACTGGTGTGAGGAGCTCGGCACGGTTTTAAGTAATGATGAAGTTATCGACGGCAAAAGTGAAAGAGGGGGCTGTGCGGTTATTCGTAAAAACCTAAAACAATGGGTAATTGACCAGCCAAAATTTGCCGAACAATTATTAGAAGGTTTAGACCGGATTGATTGGCCGGAATCCACCAAAGAAATGCAAAGAAATTGGATCGGTAAATCAATCGGAGCAGAAATCGTTTTTAAAGTGGCTGATAGCGCCCACTCATTTGTGGTTTTCACGACACGGGCGGATACAATTTTTGGATGCACATATTGTGTGCTTTCTCCCGAACACCCACTCGTTAAAGACATCGTTACTTCTTCGCAAAAAGAAGCGATCGCCGAATACCAAAAAGCGGCCGCGAGTAAAAGTGAGATCGAAAGAACGTCGACGACTAAACAAAAAACCGGTTGTTTTACCGGCGCTTATGCAATTAATCCGTTTAGCGAAAAATTAGTGCCGATTTTCATTTCCGATTATGTCATCGTCAGTTACGGTACGGGTGCCATTATGGCGGTACCAGCCCATGATGCCCGCGACTATGCTTTTGCCAAGAAATATAATCTTGATATCGTCCCTGTCCTTGCGGGCGGTGATATTGCAGTCGAGGCCTTTGAAGGAGATGGCCCCCATATTAATTCCGGATTTATTAATGGTTTAGATAAGCAAGAAGCCAACGAAAAAATACTCGCAGTTCTTAAAAAAAGAAATATTGGCAAAGCCAAAATTAATTATAAATTTAGAGAATGGATTTTTGCGCGCCAGAGATACTGGGGCGAACCAGTGCCAATTGTCCACCTAGATGACGGGACTATTCACGCACTTAAAGATGAAGAATTGCCATTAATTTTACCAGAACTTGATGATTATCAAAGTCGTGGAGGAAAGCCACCGTTAGAAAATGCCACTGCCTGGGTAAGCTACGACGCTCATGGATTAAAGGGCAAAAGAGAAACTTCCACCATGCCGGGCAGCGCGGGATCTAGTTGGTATTTTTTAAGATATATCGACCCAAAAAACCAAGACACTTTTTGTGATAAAAAACTCGCTGATCACTGGTTACCAGTCGATTTATATATCGGTGGATCTGAACACGCAGTCGGGCATTTAATCTATGCGCGTATTTGGACGAAATATCTTTATCAAAAAGGATTTATTTCAATTGATGAGCCATTTAAAAAATTAGTTCATCAAGGGATGATTCTTGGGAGCAATAATATTAAAATGGGTAAACGCTATCCCCAATTTGTCGTCAATGCTAGTGATGTCGTTGAAATTTATGGAGCGGATACTTTGCGCCTTTATGAAATGTTTATGGGGCCACTAGAAAGTAGTAAACCATGGAGCGAACAAGGCGTTGAAGGAGCGCGCAGATTTTTAGAAAGAGTTTATCGGATTATTATTGAGAATAATATCATTACAAAAGAAGCGACACCAGCCCTTGATTATGTCTATCACCAAACCGTTAAAAAGGTGAGTGAAGATTATGAAAAATTAGCTTTTAATACCGCGATTAGTCAGATGATGATTTTTATTAATGAAGTGTACCGCGTGAATAAAATATCGCAAGAATATGCGGAAGGATTTGTGAAATTAATCTCGCCAATTTGCCCGCATCTCGGCGAAGAGATGTGGCAAAGACTTGGCCATAAGACAACGATAGCCTTTGCTTCATGGCCACAATTCCAAGCGGATAAATTAATTAAAGATACGGTTACAATTGGCGTTTCTATTAATGGTAAGTTAAGAGGAGAGTTGACAATCGATATCGATGAAAGTGATGATAAAGTACAAGCTCTTGCTGTCGGCGTAGAAAGTGTTAAGCGCCACCTTGAGGGTAAGAAAATTATCAAATTCATCGTTGTTAAAAACCGAATGGTCAACATTGTGGTGGCTTAAATGAATATGTGTATTGATGTGGGTAATTCCACGATAGCAATCGGCGTTTTTGATGGCTCTCAGTTAGCTAATAAAGTCGTAATTAATACTGATGCTCGTTTAACTGCGGATGAATTTTATCTATTATTTAAAGATAAGCTCCAAGCCTTAAATATCGAGATCGAAAGCATTGAAAATATTATACTATCTTCAGTTGTGCCCCCTATTAATTTAATGGTCATCAACTCGATTAAAAAACTTTTTAAGCGTGAACCGATGCTCGTCGGCCCTGGGACTAAGACCGGCTTATCGATTAGTGTTGATAACCCCTTGGAAATCGGTAATGACATCATCGCTGACTTAGTGGGCGGTAAAGAAAAATATGGCGCGCCATTACTCGTCGTTGACTTAGGAACGGCTAGCAAGATACTTTTACTTGATCGCCAGGGGACATTTATTTCTTGTCTAATTATGCCTGGATTAACGTTAAGTGCGCAGTCATTATCGACTAAAGCAGCCTTATTACCAAAAGTTTCTTTAATCGCGCCACAGTCAATTATGGCTAAAAATACTTTAGCGGCGATGAACGCCGGCATTGTTTACGGCCATGTTGATATGATTCTTGGTTTGATTAAGCGGTATGAACAAGCCCTTGGTTATTCATGTCAACGCATCCTCACCGGTGGTGGGGCGGTGTATTTAAAAGACATCTTAAAAGAAAACTTTATCTATGATTTAGATCTTAATTTAGAAGGTCTAAATATAATCATTGAAAAAAATATTAAGTAAAGAGAGAGAAAATATGGAACCTAAAGATTTTTACCAAAAATTAGTCGCCCCTTATTTTGCGCAAATGCGCACTGCTTTGCAGGAATTAGTGGCGATTGATTCGACCCACGACGAAAAACCAGCCGATTCTAAAAATC
>JAAZFO010000168.1 GCA_012511695.1 Erysipelotrichia bacterium
GTCAAGATGACATCAGCAAATATATCGCCTTTATTAATTCTTTACCAGGAAACACTTTCAAAAATAAAGTTTATAACGTTTTATTAGCGATTGGTTTGACTCCTGAAATTTTAAATGCGGTTATTAACAATATGACTGATGGGCCGACCGCGGCTAATAATAACGCTGGTCAAATTATCGCTAGAGCTGAAAACTTAACTGGTTCTGGAACGACGGTTAGAACCGATACTTCAGATCGCAATCACCCAGATAAATATTTTACGCTCGGTGGAACTTCACAAACAGTTAGTTATACCTTTAACGCTCCAAAGGCTTTCTCTGGACAACTCGTCGCTTATTTAGGAAAGAGTGATAATTCCTCGAGTAAAAAAATCGCTAACGCTATTTCTTTACAATTGAACAATAGCGCAGTCACGATTAAGGATATAACGAATAAAAACGCTGGCATGGGTGTATGTGGTAAAAGGACGAATTATTTCCCAGTTGTTTTAGCGGATATAAACTTCTCAGCAGGTAATAATACCATTAAAATTGCCGGCTCCAGTGAAGCTTTCAATATCGGTGGTATCTACGTCTTTAACAAAGCAGTCATTTAAAAAATAATTGTCTATAGAGCTCAGTAAAATTTATTGGGCTCTTTTTATTAGTTCTTTATTCATTAGTTTTTTAGAGTTCACCTTAAAATTAAGTCGCTAAATGCCCATGGGATTGACACTACTTTAATTATCGATCACCCATTAATCGTCATCGGTTAAATAGGTAGTCAAAAAATAAGATAGCTTTTTTACCCTAAAGAGCTTTCTTTTATTTGAAGATTACTAATTAATAGGTAAAATAATCTAGAGGGCCGATTATGAGAGAAATTAATAATTTTATTAAAACTATTATGAAGAAAGATTTGGAAGAAGGAAAAGTGACACAAATCATCACGCGTTTTCCTCCAGAACCAAATGCTTATTTACACATCGGGCACGCCCGAGCAATCGTCAATGATTTCGAACTCGCAAAAGCTTTCGGTGGTTATACTAATTTGCGCTTTGATGATACAAACCCGATTACTGAAGAAGCGGAATATGTCGAAGCCATTATTGAAGATATCAAATGGTTAGGCTACGAGCCTGCTAATGTTTTTTTCGGAAGCGATTATTTTGAAGCCACTTACGATAAAGCCGTTTTCTTAATCAAGAAAGGTTTAGCCTATGTAGATGATTTATCAGTGGAAGAAATCTCTATTTATCGCGGCACTTTAACTGAACCGGGTAAAAATTCACCTTATCGCGATCGTTCAGTAGAAGAAAACTTAAAATTATTTCAAGAGATGAGAGATGGTAAATATCCTAATGGAGCAAAAATATTAAGAGCAAAGATTGATATGAGTTCTCCAAATATGAATATGCGTGATCCGGTCATGTATCGAATTTTGCACGTTCCTCATCACCGTCAGGGGAATAAATGGTGCATCTATCCGATGTATGACTTTGCCCACCCCTTACAAGATGCTTTTGAAGGCATTACTCACTCTTTGTGTTCAATCGAATATGACAACCATCGCGTCTTATACGATTGGTTTGTCGAAAAGTGTGAAATGGACCACGTCCCCCGTCAATATGAGTGGGGGAGATTGAATATTACTAATACGGTGATGAGCAAACGTTATCTCCGCCAATTAGTGGAAGGTAATTATGTGACTGGTTATGATGATCCACGGATGCCCACTTTAGTCGGCTTAAAAAGAAGAGGCTTTACAGCAGACGTCATTAAAGATTTCATTGTTTATACCGGTTTATCAAGAATGAACAGCACCGTTAATGCTGATGATTTAGATAATTTTTTACGCGAGGAACAAAAACTAATAACCGTCCGCCCAATGGCGATTGTCAACCCTTTAAAAGTAGTCATTGATAATTATCCAGAAGACAAAGTTGAATATGTTGATGGACCTAATAATATGGAAAACGAAGCCCTCGGTAGTCGGAAAATTGCTTTTAGTAAATACTTATTTATCGAACAAGAAGACTTCGTTATAAAAAAACCAAACCGTAAATGGAAAAGACTTTCTGTCGGCGATGAAGTCCGCTTAATGCATGCTTATTTCATCAAGTGCCACCGCGTGGTGAAAGATGATGATGGCCGTATTATTGAACTCCGTTGCACTTATGACCCTGAAACTAAATCTGGGTCCGGATTTAAAGGACGTAAACCAAACGGCACTATCCATTTCGTAGAAGCGACAACTGCCTTACCAGCGACTTTTAATTTATTTGAACCCTTAGTGTTTGATGAGACAGAAGAAACTAAAAATACGACATTTATTGAAAGACTTAATCCGCACTCCTGGGCTATTCATCACGGCTTTGTCGAAGCTTTTCTTAAAGACACTAAGCCTTTAGATCGTTTCCAATTCATCAGAAACGGCTATTACTGTACTGACAAAGAATCTAGCTCTGAGAGTCTTATTTTTAATCGTATTTGTCCTTTAAAATCATCCTTTAATTAATATAAAAAGACAACACTACTTACAATATGGCCAAAAAAATGGCATAATGTATGTGGTATGAAACAATTTAATGTAAACGATTCGGTAATTCATTTCCGTGAAGGATTAGCTACTATCCACGGTGTTAATAAAATGAACAACCGTGATTATTTCTTAGTGCGTATTAATAAGACAAATGGTGAAACCATTTATGTGCCCTTTGCTTCCGCGAACGATATTATACGGGCGATTATGACAAAAGAAGAAGCAGATGACTTATTACGCTATATTAAAACCATCAAAAAAGAGTTTAACACTAATACAAAACAAAGAAGAGATGCCTACAAAAGAAGGCTAGCTTCTGGAAGCGTGAAAGAAATCTCTCACCTATATCGCGAACTTTATTTTTATTATCAAATTGGCGGTGAAGGAAACGATGAGATCAAACTCGGCCCTGTCGATTTTGAGCTCTTAAACTATGCCCATAACATGTTGATGGATGAACTAGCTCTTTCTTATGATCAACCGCGCAGAGAAATTGAACAATTCGTTGAAAAGCGTATTAATGAACTTTAGACTTTTCTTCGATAATTTCCGCGTATTAATCTAGCGCAGAATTTATCGACGTGTCCTCAGGGCACGTTTTTCCTAACTCTTCTTTAGTACGATAGACATAATTGACGAGTTCATATCTAACCTTAGCTTTAAGAGCACTTTCTTTATCCTGTTCTGA
>JAAZFO010000022.1 GCA_012511695.1 Erysipelotrichia bacterium
AATCCGATTGCGCACACTAGAGTGACCATTTCTATGGCCAGAGCCCAAGATTTCAATTCCGCCGGTAGTCAATTTTTTATCACTCATGGCGATGCTCATTTTTTAGACGGTCAATACGCTGCATTTGGTAAAGTGATTAAAGGTCTTGAAGTTGTAGATGCGATCGCCCAAACAAAAACTGGTTTTCAAGATAAACCAATTGAAAAAGTAATCATCAAAACAATTAAGGTGGAGTAAAATATGGAAAAAAAATTATTAATCGGTTCTCATGTAGCCATGAACGCACCAGAATATTATCTCGGTAGTGTGAAAGAAGCCCTATCCTATCAAGCAAATGCCCTGATGTTTTACACAGGCGCACCGCAAAATTCATTTCGTAAACCTCTGGATGAATTACGCATTCCAGAAGGGAGAGCTTTGCTGGCTGCTAATGGGATTGATGAAAATAATATTTTTGTCCACGCTCCTTACATTATTAACGCCGCTAATGCTGGGCGCCCAGAATTACTAAGACAATCTATTAGGACTATTGTCATCGAGCTTCGAAGAACAGCGGGTTTTGGGGCCAAAGCCTTAATTTTGCATCCTGGCAACCATCTAAAGGCTGGAGAAGATGTCGCGATAGAAACATTAGCCAAATCCTTAAATGAAATTTTTGAAATCGATGGCACTGAAGTCAAAATAGCTTTAGAAACGATAGCGGGCAAAGGAACTGAAATCGGTAAAACTTTTGAAAGCCTCCGTAAGATCATCGATTTGTGCCGTTATCCGGAACGTTTAGGAATTTGTTTAGACACGTGCCACTTGCATGACGGTGGCTATGATGTCACCGATGTCGATGCCTTACTTAAAGATTTCGATGAAATCATCGGCTTAGAGCGTTTGTTAGTCGTCCATCTCAATGACTCGAAAAATCCACGTGGTGCCCATAAAGACCGCCATGAAAATCTCGGTTATGGCCATATCGGTTTTGAAGCTTTGTGCAAAATGGCTAATCACCCTCTGTTATCAGCGATTCCTAAAATTTTAGAAACTCCTTACATCAATAAAAAAGCCCCTTACGCTAAGGAGATCCAAATGCTCAGGGACAAGAAGTTTATTGATGGATGGAAAGAAGAGTTTTAACGCATACTTTCAATTTCTTTAATCATAGTGTCATAAGCGTCGGCTTCTGACACTTTTTTTATGAGTTGTCCTTTTTTGAAAATGACGTATTGGCCTTTGCCACCAGCAATGCCGAGATCGGCGCTTTTGCCTTCACCCGGCCCATTAACTACGCACCCCATGACCGCGACTGCTAAAGGAATGCTACGCTCTTCAAGATAAGCAAATATTTTAGTAGCCAATTGGTGAACATCTACTTGTGTTCTTCCACAAGTGGGACAAGAAATTAAAGTGGGATAATTGTCAAAGAGGCCGCAATCATGTAATAAACGTTTGGCCGCTAAAACTTCATCGCGGGCGTTGCCCGTCATTGAGATGCGAATAGTATCGCCGATACCTTCGAGTAAAAGTGGTGCTAATCCAGCCGCACTCCTCACTAAAGAAATATCTTTAGGACCGGCTTCAGTAATACCGAGATGTAAAGGGTAAGGAAAAAGTTCGCTAGCTAACCGATAAGCGGCGATCGTCTCTTTAATGCCACTTGCTTTTAATGAGACAACGATTTCAAAGAAATTATATTTTTCTAAAATTTTTATTTGTTTTTGCGCCGAAAGGACTAATTTTTCTGCTAAAGAGATGGGTAAGATATCTACTTCGTCATTAATGGAGCCAGAATTCGCCCCAACGCGAATAGCGACGCCATGTTTTTTAGCGGCTTCAACAACTGCTTTTATGGTGTTTTCATCTTTTATGTTGCCAGGATTCAATCTAATTTTTTGGACTCCGTTAGCCATAGCAGCAATTGCTAAACGGCCATCAAAATGGATATCTGCTATTAAAGGGATATCGCTTTGTTGCACAATAGTTTTAATGGCCAGAGCATCTTGTTCGTCTAGTACGGCGACGCGCATTAAGTCAGCCCCCATTTTTGCGCACTCGTTTATTTCGTTAATGACTGAGTTGATATCAGAAGTCTTATGTTTGCACATCGATTGAATTAAAACCTTATTTTGACCACCGATGAAAACATTGCCAATTGTTGTTTGTCTAGTTTTTTCACGTTTCATGTTATTAGTATAAACTACTAAAGAGGTCTTTAAAAATATATTTGCATTAAAGTTTACCTGTGGTAATATATGAAAGCGACTTTGGAGGAGAAAATCAAATGGCAGGCAAAAATGATAGAATCTCATTAACATTAAGATGTACTGTTTGTAGAGAAGAAAATTACCTTACTTCTAAAAATAAAAAAAACAATCCAAACCGTCTAGAACTCAATAAGTTTTGCTCGGTTTGTAGAAAAGTTACTGTGCACCGTGAGAAAAAGAAATAATAGGCATTGCCTATTTTTTTGAAAAAATGATTAAGGTTACCCCTTTTATTTACGAAGAATT
Source organism: Erysipelotrichia bacterium (assembly GCA_012511695.1). Classification (GTDB taxonomy): domain Bacteria; phylum Bacillota_I; class Bacilli_A; order RFN20; family CAG-826; genus RUG14515. The sequence continues at coordinate 2,499 of JAAZFO010000022.1, forward strand.
AGATGATATATACGCTAATACGTATCTTTTAAGTGATGAAGAAAATAGTTGTGTAGTCATCGATCCCTCAAAAGACAATCTCGATCTCGTTAATTATATTAAAAAAGAGCAATTGCACCTAAAAGCTATTCTTATCACTCATGGACACTTCGACCACATTCGCGGTGTTGATGTCTTAGCTGAATATTTTTCTGTCCCTGTCTATATCGG
>JAAZFO010000169.1 GCA_012511695.1 Erysipelotrichia bacterium
AGCCCCAAGACCACCAGTAATTTCTTGGCCTAAAATTAAGCGATGCATTGATTTGCTCGTTGAAAGGGCTTGCTTATCGGTATTAGCTACCCAAAAATCGACATTCGCAATTTCTTCATCAATCATGCGATTAACGGCATTATTGCCGGCCCCACCAACGCCGATGACAACGATCTTTGCGGCGGGTTCAAAATTATCTAAATCGTAATTTTGCATAAACGTTCTCCTTACTTTCCTGGGTTGCGAGTCAAATTACCTGCTTTGGCATGTGATTCGTCATTGACATTAACATATTTTGCGTTCGTTAATAGCATCCCTAAACAATTAAAAAATGTTCCATTTCTCGCTCCTAAATTTTGCGGCCTGACTACTCTGACGACTTCACTTAAAACTTTTGGGGTGAGATAGGCTTCTAAGCCATTGAGTTCAGCCCCGCCACCGAATAATAACATCGGAAAGGTGCGATATGATTTATCGTGTTGCATGACGACCGTATCAACGGAAGCATTAACATTTTTTACAAAGATATCGAGTTCGCTTTTAATAATCGCATTGAGTTCATCATTATAATGGCGGCGTTCATGTCCCGCACTATCAGCAATCGCGCAAACCGGAGCTCTAAAACTCATCACCCGATTGTCAATGCCATACATCATCTTGTATTTTTCAGCTTCCGCCTCATTAATGTTAAATTTTTCAATAATTCTTTCGGTGATATGATCGCTCCCCCAAGCAAAGTGGGTAGAGCCATACAAGGCTTCATTGCCGTCGAATGAAACTGTCGTGATATTAGAGCCGATATCGACAAGAATATAAGAGTGCGGCATATCTTCATAAGAGGAGATGAGTTCAACTGCCGCTAAAGAAGAAACGACATAACGGCGCGAAATGACTCCGCCATTGATTAAGACGTTTTTATAACTGTCAACCATAACTTTCGGAAGAGTTTGTACTTTGGCGGCGACGGTTAGGGTCGACGATGACTCGCCCATCGGGGCAAGTTTAAAGATGCGCCCATGATCAAGGATAAATGATTCCGGAACGACATCAACTAGAGCCTTATCATTAAGAGGGTAAGCACTATTTTTGATAAGCGCATAAATATTTCTGAGGTCAAGCGGTGATACTTTTGAATCTTCCGTGACCACGGTTGTCACTTGTCGTGTTTGAAAAATGCCGAGATTATACGGTGGCAAACATAAAATAACATCAGATATATTGATGCGTAATTTTGCTAAAGGGTCAGTAAATTCACGAATACTCGCGATAGTGGCACTAATTTTATTCGGATCACTAAAGACACCGGCATCAATACAATGTCCATAAGGCTTAACCAATGTGTAAACAACGTAAATTTGACCGTCTAATTCATAACCGACGACTAATTTTAACTTTTTCGAACCGAGTTCAATGGCGGCGACAGGTTTTTCCATTCTAATTCCCATTTTTCTTTATTGTAAATAAATTTTAAGTAGATAACAACAATTAACCTATAGTTAAGCAACAAAGTTGAATAA
>JAAZFO010000170.1 GCA_012511695.1 Erysipelotrichia bacterium
GTTCAAGAGCAAGAGGAGATGCAAGGAACGATTCGGATTGGGATATTTTGGTTCTAACTGATTATCCAATTACTTATCAAGTAGAAAGTAAATTTAGAGATAATTTGTACGATTTAGAACTAGAAACAGGAGAAATATTATCGGTTTTTATTTATTCAAAAGCAGACTGGAACACAAAACACCATATTAGTCCGTATTTTCACAATGTTTCTTCACAAGGTATTCAATTATGACAAAAGAAGAAAGAATAGAATACTGTAAGCAAAGAATTGAATTGGCTCATAGCACATTTGATGCAGCAAAACTATTAATAGAAAATGGATCACATTCATCCGAAAGTTTTTCAAATTTAGACAATAATCCTCTGTATCCCATTGTTTTCAACGGATATTTTTAGAAAGTCACGAAAAAAAGTCTATTTTTTAGAATAAATTTAGCTGTTTTAGAGCCCACAAATCTTGTTTTGGTGGAGACCTTTCTACTTTTTGGGCTATTGGTCTAATATTATTCATCACATAATCGAGTGATAAATAGAAAGGTAAACAAATTCTGATTTTTTCTACAAAATTAGAAAACGCAGGATTCCCTTTTGCAGCAACCCTTCTCATTAATTCAAGTAATAGATAGGCAATAAGAGCTATGAATATTTGAGATTTTACAGCGTTTTCTGATGTCCCTATAAAAGTTTTTACATTCAAATTTTGTTTTAACTTCTTAAAGAAAGTTTCAATATCCCATCTACGTCTATACAATTCAGCAATGGTTGATGCCTTCCACTCTAGGTTATTTGTGATAAGTTCAATTACTGTATTTTCTTCTTCATGGTAAGCCACAACGCGTCTAAACTTAATATTACTTATTTCCGCTTCCTTTGCCTTATTTCCCGTAAGGAGAATAATCTCATCGATTAAAATGTGTTGATCTTCATCCTCAGGTAAATCAAGTTCTTCTACTACTTCGTAAGCTGTATTTACCTTTATTCTTGTTACAAAATAATTTTTTGCTAAAACACGCACTTTAATAATGTTAAAATCCCAATATCCTTTATCTTCTATTATAATAGTGTTCTTAGAAAATATGGCACTATCAAATCCTTTCCTATCATGAACTGCTGCTTCAGTTATATTTACTAGGTTAGGCATCATTATTGCCTCATCCCATTGTGCATGAATTTTGATGCCTCCTTTAGCTGTCCGAAACTTTGCCCAATTAAAAAGGTTTAAGCATAGGCTAATAACACTACTATCTCTAAGGTAAACTGTTTGACTTTTAACTTCTTCTATAATCTTACGACCCGAATGTTTTTTTAGAAGGCATCCATAATAAGATAACAGGTGCATATACAAACTTTCGAACACTTTATATGTGCGCTTTTTATTGCCGTCGCTCATTGTTGATTTTGCAGGACTTTGCTTTAAACCTAAATCGGCAATAAAAGTCTTAGAAACGCCTATACCAACAGAAATGTCTTCTAATGTGTAGCATTTATTCAGCTGTCCGAACAAATGTGCAACTAACTGGTCATAAGTCTTGTATTTTGAACAGCCTTTATCACTTTTATGAATTTGAATAACTTTTTGAATTAAATGAGCAGGAATTAAGTCAATAATTTGGCGAATTACTGGTTTATTGTTATTTTTGTTTCTCCGAAATAGTCCCATATTATCAATGTATTTGTTGTCATTTACAAAGATAAGGGACTATTTTATTTTAAAAAAGTTTCGGATTGTTGTGACAAATAATTTACATGTTTAAACATCATACACAATAAATCGTTAATAAATCCTAAGGTTTTGGTATGAAACTCGAATGCTATTTTTCTAAATTTGTAAAAATACTAAGTAATATGAGATCACTTTTAGCTGCTTTAATTTTATTTGCAAGTGTATTTGCTTTGCAAGCGCTAGAGTTCGAGCCTTTTGTTGAA
>JAAZFO010000171.1 GCA_012511695.1 Erysipelotrichia bacterium
GGATCCGGCGAGAATCGAACTCGCTGCCTCCTGAATGCAAATCAGGCGCTCTCCCAAGTGAGCTACGGACCCGTGCTGGCAAACAGCAAATCAACATTAGCAATTTTTACCTTGCTATTCAAGATATATTAGCAATATTTTAAAGCTTTGTAATGGAAATTGAGGCATAATCATCGCCTAAAGAAATAACTTTAAAAGAAAAGCCTAAATCCACTCCTTTATTCAAAAGACCGGTTTTCACAAATTGTTTAGAAAATTTATTCATCGTGAATTCGTTGCGGTTTGTTTCGGTCGTAAATAAAGAAGAGCTAGATAGAGCCGTTTTAGTTTAGTGCGTTATGTTGGTGTCGTTTCTTATTAGGTGCAGTAAGTTATAATCAGCATAAGTTGTCCCAAGGGGAGATAAATATCCACTTTTTGCTGGCGCATAGGTATTACTCATCATCATCGCCATTTTATAAACATCGGATTTCGGGTTCGTCGTAAAATTATTGGGGTTTAAACTGCCTGTACGGGAATAAAGTAGTCGCGCATCGACATGCCATAGCCTGATGCCTTTTCTTTCTGGACCTTTAGTATAAGAAGGAGAATTCATATATAAGTTCGTCGCATCGAATTGGTTTAAACCGTCACGCGTATAATACTCAATAATTAAATACTCATCAAAAGGTGAATTATGAACATTAAAGCCAGGAGTTAAAATGATAATCTCGCCAGAAGTGGTAAAGGGTTGTAGGTTGATAGTCGTCGAATATGTGGGGATGTAAGCCTCTGCCCATCCAAGGGCATAAACACTGAAAGGATCATGGCCACCGATGTTACGATCTTGCATTGAAAAACCACCAGCAGGGATATAAGTATCGGAGTAATCATAATAATCAGTCAAGCCAAATAAATGGCCTATCTCATGAATATATGTGTGACAATCGAGTAAACAATGCGTGGTGTCTCCAGAATAAAAGCGCTTGTCTCCAGTCCGGCTTTCCACCCTTTGCTGTCCATACATAAAAGAATAACTAGCCCAAATAAATGGTTTCGCCCCAGGAATAAAAATATTTTTAGTACTCGTGCCTTGCACCCAATTGGTATAGGCCCATAGGTTAGTATAGTTTTTATAATTTTGATCAATTGCTGGACCGACAGCAGTATAATCAGGAGCGCCATAAATCAAAACCACGCCATCGAGATAGCCGTCCTTATCGCAATCATAACTAGTCCGCGAATCATCATGGTTTGCAAAATACCACTCTGTCGCCATTTTAACTAAATTCTCAGTATTAGAAATACTAGCGCGATAATCTGAAAGACGAACTGTCGTTTCAAGACCATACCACTCACTAACTGTGCCGGAAAGAGTTAAGGTTCCGTGGCTTTCGATTTCATAGTAACTTTTAACACTTTGCCAACCCGTTTCTTCTGCACTCCCAAAAAAAGAAGTTTGTATATCTTCACGGATGGTGTCTTTCATCTCAGGGTTAATATATTTATAAGATTCATCAAACCAAACAGGAATGATTAAAAGTTTAGCATTGTCTTGTGAAGGGGCCACCGAAAAATCATAAAGACTATTAGCGGCATAGTCTTTATAAACAATATCGGCTTTGTGTGCTTGTCCATCCCACACTGGAAAATATGAATAACTGCCCCCGATCTCAGGAAACAAAAAATCACAGGCCGTCAAAGATAAGGCACCAAGGACCATTAATGAAATGAGTCTTATTTTATTTTTCATGAAAATACTAGTAGCGCTAAGCGCTTATAACAATTTTAACAAAAATATACTCCTTTGCATAGTGTGCATTGTTCTATAAAAAAGATGTTATAATAGCCTCCAATGACTATTAAAAAGTATTTAGATAAGTTGCCGGATTTAACTGGGCAAGAAATATTAATTACTGGCGGGACGTCGGGAATTGGTTTAGCGATTGTTCAGCACTTACTCTATAAAGGGGCAAGTGTTGTAATTTTAGCAAGAAATTTAACTAAAGCGGAAGTAGTTAAAGTTTCGCTCCTTCATGATTACCCAAACGCCAGTATATCGATCATCGAATACGATCAAAGCAAAGAAGAAATAATTACTAAGGCAGTCCAGGAAATAAATATAAAACATTCGAAATTTGACGCTATTATCTTAAACGCTGGCATTTTTGCCTCAAAAAATAGTGCCTATCAATACGGAGAAATGGGTTTGACCATTAAAACTAATTACTATGGTTTATATCTTTTTTGCAAGCAATTACTGGCGGACAATCATTACGCCCACCGGTTCATTTTCCAAGGGTCGTTAGTCGCTGGTTTACCGATGAAAGCAAATTCTTCGCTCAGTGAAAAAAATATCTCTAGCTGGCAACAATATGTCATCGCTAAATCCGGAGTGGCCGCTTTGTTTTACCACTGGTGCACAAACTATCAAGGCCCTTCTTCTTTTTATCTTGTTGAGCCAGGCATCACTAGCACTGATATCATAAGAGACTTTAATGTGGTCATTAGATTTTTAGGGAAATGGTTTTTGAAAATATTTCCAAACTCCAATCAAAAAGCCGCTCTAACTGCCTTGCTTTCGCTGACAGAAAAAACAGCTAATCGTTCTTTTATTATTCCTCGTGGTCTTTTTGCTTTTAGTGGTTATCCAAAAATTGTCCCTTTTCCTAAAAAAAGACGGAAGGAATACTTATATCAGATGTTACTTGAAGAGGAAAAATCTCTAGAGTAATGGGAAAATACGTTTCTCTAAGACCATAAAAATGATGTCGAGAATCCAAATAATGTTCCAACCAAAGAAGATACGCACAATGACACCAAGCCATTGTTTTTGTTGGATTTTAACGATAATGCCAAGAATTAAAGAAGTTACTGGGATAATGACGAGTACTAAACTAATTACTCTGCCCAGACCAAAATAATCTTTGCCTGCTTTTCTTTTAGCCATATAAACACCTCTTTTATAAATCTATTATATAAGAAAGATTACACCCTTTTCCATCACAAAAAGAAATGTTAAAATATATTAGATTTGTTTTTAATAAAACAGGAGATAATTATGGACACTTTTTCCGTCACCTTACCGACCGGTGAAGTTTTAAAAGGTTGCCAGTTTTTAGTTGAAAACGGTAAAGCGAATTTAGTTTTCATTACTGGGATGCAAGAATATGCCTCACGCTATACACCACTCGCTAAATATCTTAATAAACAAAAAATTAATGTTTGGATTCTTGATCATTTTGGTCAAGGTTTGAATGCTCCGACAATTAATGATTTGCAGAAATGGCCAAAAAATGGCTTTGATAAAACCGTTGATGCTTTGCATTTAACAATTTTAGAAGCGAAAAAAAATAATTTGCCGACTGTTCAAGGAGGCCATTCAATGGGTTCGTTTATCACGCAAGCTAGAATGCAGAAATACCCACTAGCTACTCATAAAACCCTCCTCGTAGGTTCGAATGGTGGCCAGAAATTTTTGATGTCACTAGCCGCTTTGCTGAGCAAATTATTAGTCCATAAAGGCAATTGGGATAAACCCAATTCTTTTTTAAGCAATCTCGCTTTTGGTCCTTACACCGCCAAGATCAAAAATCCGCGTACTGAAGTTGACTGGCTCTCATATAATGAAAAAAATGTCGACGCCTATATCGCTGACCCATATTTAGGGGCGCCAAATACCGGTGGCTTTTGGCGTGAGTTTTTGTCAGGAATGGCTACTATTTGGCTAAAAAATAATCTTAAAAAAATTGCAAAAAACGAAAAAATATTAATTTCTTCAGGTCAAGACGATCCCGTTGGCCAATATGGAAAAGGTGTTAGGTGGTTAAAAAACACTTATGAAAAATTAGGTGTTAAAAATGTCGAGCTAAAACTATACCCAAAGATGCGACACGAAATTCATCA
>JAAZFO010000172.1 GCA_012511695.1 Erysipelotrichia bacterium
TGTCTATATAAACTACCAATTGTACTTTTTATTAATGTTACTTTTAATTTAGCCATACTTTAATCCCCCTCGGGCCTTATTTCCTCCACTGATTTGCCTCTTAACTTAGCAAACTCTTCTACAGTCATTAAAGACTTTAAACCTTCTAGAGTAGCCTTAACAACATTTATTGGATTATTTGACCCTACAGATTTTGTTCTAATATCTTTTATTCATGACGCATCTAATACGGTTCTGACACTACCGCCTGCAATTACACCTGTTCCCTCTTCAGCTGGCAACATGATGACTTTACCACGTCCAAGTATGCCTGTTACCTGGTGCGGGATAGTTGTTTTATATGTAGAAATTTTAAACATAGATTTTTCTGCTGCTTTATTTGCCTTTTCTATAGCAGAAGGCACCTCCGCCGCTTTACCAAGAGCAACTCCAACTTTACCTTGCCCGTCGCCCACTACTACTAAAGCGTTGAAGCGCATATTCCTACCGCCTTTAACAACTTTGGCGACTCTATTAATATTGACAGTTTTTCTTATTAGTTCGTCTCTAGGTATTCTTCCCCTATCTCTTGTTTCTTTTCTTGCCATTTTTCCTCTCCTAAAATTTCAATCCTGCTTTTCTTGCGGCTTCAGCTAATGCAGCTATCCTACATGTATATACATAGCCGGCCCTATCAAACACCACTTTATCTATGTTTTTTTCTTTGGCTTTTAGTGCGATGTCTTCCCCTATAATTTGCGCCTGCTCCATTTTATTTTTACCTTTAAGTTTTTTTTCTAAAGATTTCAATAAAGTGTTTGAGCTGACTAAAGTGACAGAATTTACATCATCTATAATTTGAGCATATACATGAGCAGTTGATCTAAAGACATTCAATCTAGGAACTTCTAAAGTTCCAAAAATCTTTTTACGAACTCTTAAATGTCTTCTTTTTCTTTCTAAATTTTTATCCCTTTTTTCTATCATCTCTATTCCTCCTAGCCTTTAGCCGCTGACTTTCCCTCTTTTCTCAAGATAGTTTCATCCTTGTATCTAATTCCATAACCATGATATGGGTCTGGCTTTCTATTAGCCTTAATGTTGGCAGCAACTTGCCCTACTAACTCTTTATCTATCCCTTTTACAGCAAGTTCTGTTGGAGTAACAATTTCAATATTAATACCCTCAGGAGGCAAAATTTCAACTGGGTGAGAAAAGCCTAAACTTAATACGATCTTTTCTCCTTGCGCAACGGCTCTGAAGCCTACTCCTGAAATTATTAAATTTTTCTGGAATCCTTTAGTCACGCCTTCAACCATATTATTTATTAAAGAGCGATACAGACCATGAGCTGCTCGCACTGTCTTATTTTCACTCACTCTTTTTACGAGAATTTGGTTATTTTCAATTTCGACAATTATTTTATCATTTTGAATTGAACGCTTTAAAGTTCCAAGTGGCCCAGTAATTTCAATTTCATTACCTACCATGTTAACTTTCACTTTATCATCTACATTTATTGGAAGTTTTCCTACTCTAGACATATCAGCCTCCTACCATATATAAGCTAGCACTTCACCGCCAGTACCTTCTGAGCGTGCTTTTTTATCAGTCATAACACCCCTAGAAGTTGACAAAATAGCTATTCCTAATCCGCCTAATACTTTGGGTATTTCATTAGATTTAGCATAGACTCTAAGTCCTGGTTTGCTTATTCTCTTTAATCCTTTAATTACTCTTTCCCTATTTGGTGCATACTTTAATACAATTCTAATTGTATTTTGGGGCTTGTCTTTTTCTTCTATTAAACTACTCGATTTGACAAAGCCTTCACCGACCAAAATTTCTGCTATCGCCATTTTCATTTTACTTGCAGGAATATCTACTACTTCGTGCCTCGCTATTAAAGCATTTCTAATACGAGTAAGCATGTCTGCGATTGGATCAGTTGTTATCATATCCTATACCTCCTACCAACTTGCTTTGCGAACACCAGGTATTTCGCCTTTATAAGCTAGTTCTCTAAAACATATTCTACAAACACCATATTTACGCAATACGGCTCTTGGTCTGCCACAAATTGAACAGCGTGTATAGTATCGTGTAGAAAATTTTTGTTTTCTTTGTTGTTTGTTAA
>JAAZFO010000173.1 GCA_012511695.1 Erysipelotrichia bacterium
AATATTGCCCTACCAAGTAGGACGAAAGTCAGTGAAGTTTTCGATGCGAGCTTAGACATCGTCATCGAAAAAACTATTTCCTATCCGATAAAGGAAGTAAAGCCAGTGGCGAAAAAAAATGTTGCTGACAATGATAAAGACGTTACGGGTGAACTAGGTTCGGAAAAAGAAATAGTAAAAAAAGACGAAAAAGATGGCTTTAAACAAATCTCAATTTTTGACGATCCGGAATAAGATATTGCTTTTTCATTTAAGTAGAAAAATAGTTAAAATTCAGTAATATATAAAACAAAAGTTTTATTGATTCTAATTTTCTATTTATTTAACCAACACTTCTTCCTTGTTGGAGGGGCTCTTTTTAGGACTTCATTATGAATAAAGTGTGAAAAAATAAAAAATCATTCACATTTATCACTTTCTTCGGTTATTATTTATTTACAGATAAATATGTTAAAAAAATTCATTCCATTCGCTTATGCCCAATCAATTTACGAAATACCTGTCGATTTTTATCAAAAAAATGATGTTTCAGTCTTGTTAATTGATTTGGATAACACCTTAGATAGCTATCGTTTGGACTTTCCTACTGAACGGGCAAAACAATTAATTATGGATTTGAAGAAAGAAAATATTGAACCCGTACTCATTTCTAATAACGGAGAGAAACGTGTCCGTAAGTACGCTGAAAGCTTAGCGGTTGACTGCTTACCCTCAGCAAGAAAGCCATTTTCTTCTAAGCTTAAAAAATATTTGAAAACGAGGGGAATTAAAAATTCTGAAACACTTTTAGTTGGCGATCAATTAATGACCGACGTTTTAGCGGCTAAGGGTATAGGTATTCGTGTTATCTTAACTGAAAAAATTGTCAAAGAAGATCAATGGACTACCCATTTCAATCGTTTATTAGATCGCCCGATTCGGCGTCATTTAAAAAAGAAAGGTTTGTTACTAGATTGGAGGAAAAGGTATGGGCAAGAGTAGAAGAGTGTTGCGTTGTTTCCATTGTGGAGCAATTTTACAATGCGAAAAAACTGAAGAAAAAGGCTATATCTGTCCAGATATTTTTCATAAAGCTTCGCCAGCGCAAGTTATTTATTGCGAACGTTGCTTTCAAACCATGAGAGCTTTTAACTATAGTAAACTAGAACAAAGAATTGACGGAGATATTTTGAAAATTTTAGATGATGCCCGTGCTAGTGACGCTCATATTATTTGGGTGGTGGATTTATTTTCGTTTAACGGGACCTTAAATGAAAAAATTGCTGAGAAGGTCAAAAAGTTAAATGTTTCAGTTATCGGCACTAAACGCGACTTGTTACCACCAGGAGCCAAAGATCAACATCTGATTGAATATTTAAGAAGCCATTTTATGGAATACGGTATTGAGCCAAAAACAATCAATGTTTTTAGTAATACCGACAGCATTAACCCTAAAGAATTTATCGCTGAAGTAAACGTTGTGCGTAAAGCCCATGACGTTTATATGATCGGTAATAATTCCTCTGGTAAAACTTCATTGATTAATCGCTTTTTAAAAGGCTATGAAAATAAAACTAATCGACAGATTAAAACTGTTAATTATCCGGGCACAGATGCGAAAGTGTTGGAAATCCCTTTGTCTCTTTCCTCTTTTCTTTATGAATTACCTGGCATTTCCCAAAACACTTCTGCAGTGGGTAAATTAGAAAAAGAAGTCGCCAGGATCATCGTGCCAAAAAAGACGATTAAAGTTACCACTCGCCTGATGAGTACGGGGGAAGCTCTTATGGTTGGCTCTTTAGCCGCTTATGAAATAATCAAGGGTAAAACGACTACTTATCGGTTTTATGCCGCTGAAAAAGTCGAGGTTAGGAAAGTTCAATCAAGGAAGTTAGATGATTATATTTCTGAAAACAACAAGCGTCGTAATTTACGTCCAGTTTCTGATATTTTAGTTAGCTTCTTAGATTACGACATGTTTGAATATACGATGGAAAACGATGAACAGTGGCATGACATCGCCATTCAAGGTCTAGGGTGGTTGTCGTTTAAAGCCCAAGGCCAAGTAATTCGTGTCCGTTTACCAAAAGGAGTAGCTTTAAAAGAGAGCTTAGCTAAAATTAAATAAAATGTTAACACCGCAACAAAAAAAGACGCTAAAATCTTTAGCTTCGACCTCAAAACTTCGTTATCAAATCGGTAAAAATGATCTTACTCCATCATTGATTTTGATGTTGGATAAGGCTTTAGTTGCTCACGAATTGATTAAAATAGACGTTATGAAAGGTTGTTCTCTGCCGATTATGGAGATAGCGCTCGATATCGCAAACGACCTCAATGCTGAATTAGTTCACGTGATAGGAAGGGTGATTGTTTTGTACCGTAAGAACAAAAATAATCCAAAAATCAAAATCTGATGAACCGTATAATTTTTTGCGGTGGTTTTGATCCGATTCATCTCGGACATATAAACATGGCAATTCAAGCACAAAAAATCTTACAAGGTGAAGTGATCTTTGTGCCCGCTAAAATTGCTGTTTGGAAAGCTAACTCGGTTTCTGCTGAGCATAAATTAGCAATGATTAAACTGGCTATTCAAGGACAAGAAGATTTTTCAATCGATACTTATGAAGTCGAACAAGAAGAGCAGCCGCGTTCTTATCAAACTGTTGCCTATCTTAGAAATAAATATCCTAACGATAAATTCTTTTTCCTAATTGGCCAAGACCAAGCCAACTCTTTTCATCTTTGGGCTAAACCCGAACTCATCGCTAAAGATACACAAATCGTTTATTATAAGCGTCCTAATTATATTATTAATCGTGAAAACATCGAGCACTTTAATATGATGGCCCTTGAGGGTCCAGTTATCGATGTGTCTTCTTCTGAAATCAGGGACCTGCACTGTGTTGGCGTAAAAGAAGAAGTCTTACATTATATTGAAGAAAACAATCTTTATTTCATTGAAAAAATAAGAAGGTATATTAAATCAAAACGTTATCATCATTCCTTATCTGTAGCGCGAACAGCTTATCGTCTTGCCAAGCTTCACGGCTTAGATGTTGAGAAAGCATATATAGCTGCAATCTTACACGACATCGCAAAAGGTATAAGTGATGAAGATAGTTTGGTTTTGATGAAACAGTTTTATCCACAATATCTCGGGATTGGCTCTTATTCATACCATCAGTTTTTAGGAGAGCTCATTGTTAAAAGAGACTTCCTAATTTTGGATGAAGAAATTCTCAACGCTATTAAATATCATACGACTGGAAAACCAAATATGACTTGGTTAGAAAAGTTAGTTTATGTTTCAGATAAAGTCGATCCTGGCCGCGGGTATGATTCTTCATATTTAATAAAAGCAGTGGAAGAAGATTTAGATAAAGGCTTCGTTACTATCTTGGAAGCTAACAAAAACTTCCTTCATAGAAAGCGCGAAAAAATTGACAACCCCTTAACTGAAGAATGTTTTAATTGGTATTTGAAATAACTGCAAAGAGTGCAAACTTTATTTTATTCATTAAGTGATTAAAAATATTAGTCTTATAC
>JAAZFO010000174.1 GCA_012511695.1 Erysipelotrichia bacterium
ATATTAGGTACTCTTTCGTTTTCTTCGCTTGATTTAAATGTATTATCATACATCTCTCTTAAGAGCACTTATAGAAAAGCTAAGCCAACACCAACGCCTAGACCAATAGCGATATCTCTCATCGTATAAGAAACTTTTACCCCTACTTCTGGAGCGCTCATGACTTTGAGGTTATCGTACAGTAAATGGTAAACAGGTTTATGTTCTATAACACCCCCACCAGTATCAACCGCACGAGTTAAGTCAGCGATTTCTTGAGCGGTATTAATAATGATGTCGACGACTCTTCTCGCTTCTTCAGCATCATCATCTGTATAAGAAACTTTAATAATTAAAGCGTCATTAGTTACCGATAAGTTATTTCTTAAATTGCTCACTGGAACATCAGCTCTTTCAGAAACAGATCTAAGAACAATATTTTCTTTTAAGAAAACAACATAAGTGTTCGAGATATAATTTGAAAAGGTATAATCTTGCGTGGGATTAGTGACATTAGATTCATAAGAAACAAGCATTGTTCCCGTTGATTGATAAACGGGCCTTTGCACCGCTGAAAAAACAAAACCAGCTAACCCAAAGCCTAAAATAAAGGCTGTGATCGCTATCCAGTGTTTGCGGATAATAAATAAAATGTCTTTAAACGTGAGGCCACGACTCTCTTCTTCGATTATTTGTCTTTCTTCATCCATAGCATTCTCCTCATAATAAGTTTTAGTACTTTAATTTTTAATTAACACCAGCGTGTAATAGTTTAATAAGGACCCCGCCAGATAGCAATCTTTTTATAACAAAAACCACTAGCGCAAAGTAAGAACCAGTGATTTATATCACTGGACAATGGTGCACATTACTTACTTGATAGTGGTACATCATAACTACTTCATATTTTAATCTTTACTACTAAAGATAGCTTTAATCTGTCTAACGATATTATAGCATTAAGGCCGTTAAAAACCACTTAATCTTTGTTTAGTTACAAATTCGTGTGCTTTTAAGGGCTTTTTTAAGAGTTATTCATGCAACTTTTAAGGGCGAAAGTGCGATAAAAACAACCCTTATAAATAAGGGTTGTTTAATTATTAATTATTGCTGAGTTAATTTTTTATATCCCATTCAACTATTGTGTATTTTATGACTCTTCGATTTTACCAAACCGACGGTGACGTGTATAAAATTGCTTCAAGCAGTCTTCGAAGTTTTCCTTCTTAAAGTCTGGCCAATAAGTAGGGGTAAATATAAATTCACTATAGGCGAGTTGATAGAGCAAATAGTTTGATAATCTTTGCTCGCCGCTTGTTCTAATCATTAAATCAATCGGGGGTAAGTTCGCGGTATACAAATGTTGAGCGATCGTCTCTTCGTTAATCGCGTCAATATCTAGTTTGTTTTCTTTAACTAAGCTAGCGATCTCTTTAGTGGCCTTTACTAGTTCTTGTTGACTGCCATAGTTTAAAGCAATATTAAAAACGTAATCATCATTGTCTTTAGTTTTTGTTAAGGCATCTTGAACTACTTTTTGTGTTTTTTTTGGTAAACGTGAAATATCCCCCATCACTTGTATACGAATTCCATCTTTTATAAAGGTAGCGATATTATCTTTAAAAAACTTTTCTAAGTAGGTGAAGAGTTGTTTGATTTCTAATTTAGGGCGATTCCAATTTTCAGTAGAAAAAGCATATAAAGTCATCACTTTAATCTGATGGGCTTTAACAGCGTCAAAGATTTCAACAATTCGTTTACACCCTTCTTCATGGACGTAATGACGCGCTAAGCCTCGGGCTTTAGCCCAGCGACCATTACCATCCATAATTAAAGCGACGTGCTTAATTTTACCTTCCATCTTCCTTTTTCCTTTCTAAACACGCTTTGATTTGATTAATAGTGCTCATCGGTGTGGATGTTCCACTAGCGATGACGACGTGTTTAAATGTTAATTCACTAGTCTGGCAATCATTAACGTTTTCCCATAAGTATATTTGTTTATTTGAATGGATAGAATGCGCTAGTTCAAAGAGTTTCATCGTGTTAGATGATTTTTTACTGCCGACGACAACAATTGTATCCACTGTGTTTGGTAGCGCCTTTAAAGCTTGTTGTCTTAATAAAGTTGCATTACATATCTCATCAACGATGTTGGCTTTAGGGAAGTGACTCTTAATTTCTTTATGAATAGCTTCTAATTCTAAAAACGATAATGTCGTTTGATTAATGACTAGTGGAGTTTTACTTCTAACTACTGAATAATCAAAGGGTTGCTTAATATCATAAAAATAAACATTGTCATTCATCGTTAAAGCCGCCATAGCTTCTGGGTGATGGTTTTTACCGATATAAATAACATGATCTGCCTCTTTGATTGTGGCGAATGTCTTTTTAACGCGACTGCAAGTCGCATCAATAAAAGTGACACCGTTTTCTTTAAGAATAGTTTCGTAGATGTTCGGGTGCCCATGCGCGGTAAAGATGACTATCTCATCAGGCTTAAACTCTTTTAATCTTTTAATCGGGTCAACACCGGTTAAGTCAATCGTTACCACTCCTAAACTATCTAACTCTTTAGTCACTTCTTCGTTATGGACGAGTAAACCAAATACATAGATTTTTTGTTTTGGATATTGTTTAACAATTTTTTTGGTCACATTAATGGCGTTAATCACTCCAAAGCAGTGGCCAATGGGTTTAAGTAATTCAATCATTTTAACTCTCTTATCAATTCATCTAAATCTTCAATAGTGCAGTAACAAGCAGAAAGTTGTTCTTGTTCAGTGCCATGGGTGATAAAGATATTAGGCAAAGCCTTAATCTTTACTTTACCCTTATAATCTAATTCATTTAAAGCCATTAAGACAGTCGAGGCAAAGCCTTCTTTTGTTCCATAAATGTCATAAATGACAATGTAAGGATAAGTACATAAGCTCTTTAAGACCTTTTCATCAATCGGTCTTATAAACATGGCATTAACAATAGTGTAAGTAGAATATTTATTTAATAAGTCATTAACAACAGGGCCATAAGAAACTAAGGCGATGTCTTTTCCTTTTTGTTCAACTTTCCATTGTCCTAATGTGATGGGTTCATCTTTTGCTTTAGTTATTTTTACTGTGTAGCCACGCGGATAGCGAATCGCTAGTGGATGTTTATAAGTCGTAGAAAATTTAAAAATGTCATGGGCTTCTTGTTGATCTTTAGCCATTGCAATAGCGATGTGGGGCATTGAAAGTAAAAAAGCGGCATCATAAATACCGGCATGTGTTTCGCCATCATCTTCTGGCATGCCCACTCTATCGATTAAAAGTGTGACTGGTAGATCCATTCTTACGATATCGTGTAAGACTTCGTCATAACTTCTCTGTAAGAAAGTTGAATAAATGGAGTAGTAAGGGTAGACATTGTTGTTTGCTAAGCCGGCAGCAAAAATGGCTCCATGTTCTTCAGAAATGCCGACGTCATAAACGCGGTCTGGATAAGTGATGAGCAAATCATCAATTTTACTTCCCACCATTGTCGCTGGATTAATTAAGACTGTTTTATCATCATTAGCTAACTTTTCTTTTAATAAGTCAGCGTACACTCCACTCCAGGAGATACTATTGGAGTTTGGCTTTGCTAGTGGTTTACCGCTTTTTATATCAAAGGGATCAACACCATGCCAATGGCCAGACTCATCATCTTCAGCATAAGGGTAGCCTTTACCTTTATGTGTAGTGACATGGATAACAACACTAGTGGGAGCATTAGCAGCATAACCAAATGCTCTTTGCAAGGCGTGAAAGTCATGACCATCGATATTAGAAATAAAATATAACCCCATATTAGAGAAGAGATTCTTTCTTACAAATCTCCGTTTAAAGAAGTTTTTAATCGCACTTGAGAAATAATAAAACCATCTTGTGGGGGCATATTTTTTCATCACTTTACGATAACTGCTACGCAATTTTAAATAACTCTTCGATAATCTAAATTTTTCAAAGTAGTTATTAGCGGAACCCACGGCTTTACCGATCGAACGATTATTATCATTGATGATGACGATGATTTTATGTTTAAAGGTTCCTAAATTATTTAAAGCTTCAAAAGCGACACCATTAGATAAAGAGCTATCGCCGATAACAGCGATGACTTGATAGTCTTCTTGGTGTAAGTCTCTAGCTAGAGCCATGCCCATCGCTGCTGAAATAGATGTCGAAGAATGACCAGCTTCATAGTGGTCATAAATTGATTCCGCCCGTTTTTGATAACCGGAGACACCGTCTTTTTTTCTTAATTTATCTAATGATCTTCCCGAAAGAATTTTATGGGCATAACATTGGTGACCGACATCAAAGATGACTTTATCTTTTAATAAGTCAAAATAATGATGTAAGGCGACGATTAAATCAGTCGCCCCTAAAGAAGAAGCTAAATGACCACCATTTTTTGCGCAATTAATAATAATGTTTTCTCGGATATCTTCACTTAAAAGCTCTAGCTCTGCTTCACTAAGGCTTTTAATATCATCAGGATTAAATGGTGTCTTTAAATCAAAACGTTTAATGGTTTTCTTTTTCTTCATAATGGCAGTAATATTTAGCCACACTTAAAGCCAGATGGCAAAGAAGTTCAATTCATTGACTTTTCTGGCTCTTTTTTTCGTAAATTAATAATTAAAGCGCTGATTAATAATCCTAATGCATATCCCACAC
>JAAZFO010000175.1 GCA_012511695.1 Erysipelotrichia bacterium
ATATAAGCAACTTTAAGATTGGTTTTTCAGTAAGTGGATTATGGTGTATAATTATTACACATAACTATCAAAAAAAGGAGAAAGCATTAATGAGTTTATTAAAATCTTTGATGAGACAAATGGAAAAGATTGACTTTTTATTTCCAAATAATTTTAAAGAGCTGATGGAAAACGAATATTATGATTATGATAAATTTGAATGGTTTCTATACTATGTCTTTAAACTTGAAGGGTGTAAAGTAGAAAAAGTAGGAAAAAAAGGAAAAGGTGATGGTGGTGCAGACCTTATCATTAATATTCCACAAGAAGCAGGAGGATTTCAAAGAATTGGAATTCAAGCAAAGTATTGGAAAAATAAGGTCGGTACGCAACCAATAAACCAATTAGCGAGCGCTAGAGCAAGACTTAGCTTAAGCGATTTGTGGATAATCACAACTTCTGATTTGACTAGTGACGCTAAAGAAATTGCTGAATCAATGGATATTAAAATATTAAGAGGAGACGATGTTGCTGTATTAATTGAATCAGTGAAGAAAAGATATAATGAAGATATAGATAAAAATGGAGAATCTTCAATAGAATTTATAAAATCAACAGAAGTCAAAATAACTAAACAAAAGAAAAGCAAAGCAAACAAAGAAGACAATATCGCAATTGATAAAAGAGACGAAGAGCTAGAAAAAAAGCTAAGAGCATTAAGGGTTGAATTAAGTAAAAAACATAATTTATATCCTACTTATAATGTGTTTAATAATGAAACGCTTCAGTTAATTGCTAGTAAAAAACCTATTACAATTGAAGAGCTTTCGAAAATAAAAGGTATTGGCAAAAAGAAAATTGAAACATTTGGAAATGAACTCATTGAATTTATTAAAAATAATAGCACACCTTATGACAAACAATTAGAAAACGCTGAGGAAGATCTACTACAATTTTTAATAAGCGAAAGAGCAAAAATTGCTAAATATAATAACCTTTCGGAGGAAGAAGTATATAGTGACAAGATTGCTGAATATTTAGCTAAAATGAAACCAACAGATAAAAAATCGTTAGAAAAAATATATGGCTTTAAGAAAGAAAATATTGAGATATTTGGAGATTATTTAACAAAAATAATATCAAGAAAGATAAAACACTAGTTAAGACTTTCCGCCTTTATTAATTACTTTTAAAAAACAGCTTTGATTTTATTCAAAGCTGTTTGTTCTTTGTGCATTAAATGCAATTATGACTGAAAGTTAAAGTTAGAAGGAGGCCTTACTACTTTTAATGAGGCCGAGTTCTATGAGTGCCTCGTTAGTGAGCGACTCAACTTTAAAGTCTTCAATAACATAGTCTTCATTAACGACGAGCTCGCGCGCTGCGGCGATATCATCAATTAAACTGAGCCCATACTTCATCATCCGTGGACCTCTAACATTGAGTAGTGTTTGCGTGGTGCTTTCACTTCTCCGTTTGCTTTCATCAATTAATGGGAACTTAGGTTCCGGATAGTCTTCAGCATTAATATCTAAATAAAGTTTAAATGTCTTGCCGTGAAAACGGAGTCTAGCCAAAGCACGACCACTCGTCATAAAGATTTCATGGTCCCAAGTTTGGTTAACACTCACATTTTCATACTTCATAATATGGTTTTTAAGCATGTTATATAGTCTTAGTGTCGGCTCATCCATTAAGTGCCTACGTGCTTGGAAGCTATAGTTATAAATAACTGGTTTTTTAACGGGCTTAACGGGTTTAGCAAATTTGCTCGCTACGAGAATAATTAAACCCTTTTCAATTAGAGCTTCACGATCAAAGGCTTCAACTTTAAAGTCTTCTTCTTTATAGTTTTCAAGCTTATTAACTTCGCGGTGCGCCATAATGTCATCAATTAAGCTGAGCCCATACTTCATCATCCGTGGTCCTTTAATATTGATAAGAGTCGGAGTTGTTTCATCAATTTTCCGATTACTTTCATCAATTAATGGGAACTTAGGCTCCGGATAGTCTTCGGCCTTAATATCTAAATAAAGTTTAAATGTCTTGCCGTGAAAACGAAGCCTTGCAAAAGCGCGACCACTCGTCATAAAAATTTAA
>JAAZFO010000176.1 GCA_012511695.1 Erysipelotrichia bacterium
AACAAGAGCGCTCGTGAAAACACTCGGATAATTAAAGGGCAAATAGGTCAACTCGACATCATAATCGGCATTGTTAGCGTGATTATCCCGGCTGAGTTCATAAATTTTTTCACACATCTCAAAGACATCATTTTGTCCAAATTCGGTAAAGACCATGGCCAAAGCTTGGTTATTAAATAAATAAATATTTTCTAAAGAATTTTGCAACCCTTTGAGGCGACGAATAAAAGACCGGAGCATCGTCAAGTAACCTTCAGATCCATTAGCGTCTAAAAGCGGGGCCATATTGTCAATTCTAAGGAGTAGCAAATAACCTTTACCGTTGATCGCAAAAGCATTATTTAAATCTTCAATCATCGAGTTATATGAATTGATGACCAGGTCTTTAACATAACGCGATTGACTTTCTTCTTGGTAAATATTTTTAATCGTCATGATGTGATAGGTATGATTTATTTCCGAAAGAATTAAAGACGTTTCATATTTGTTTTTCTCAAATTTATCAACTTTTTTATTTCCCGTTAAAAGTGGACAATCATCACATGGATAATCACGACCGTACAAAGTTTTGAAACACTTTTCACCGATTTCTAATTTCGGAAACAAAGTCTTCATCGTGCCACTAGTTCTTAAAAGCGCAAACTCCTCATGCGAAATACGATAAGTGGCGTGTTCAGTAATCTTTAAAATTGAGTCGATTTCTTGATAAGAGTCTTCGACTTGTTTATCGCGGCGGTCTCCTAAAATAATCGCCGCAATTTTATCGCACAAAACGACAAAAGCTTCCTGGATATAAGAATCGATTAAGAAAGATTTATTTTTGTTGAAGAAATAAATAGCGCCCACTACTAGGTCACCATCTTTAAGTACATAGAAAAACCCACTCTCTAAACCGACGCGATCTAAATGACGGCCTAATGCTGAAGTGGCATGGCTACGGAAGGAAAAATAATAGGTATTGTCTTGATCTTTTGCTTGGTCCATCGAATAGACAAATTCTTTTTCGATGTGGCTTCCTTTTTGGCTGAGTGGCGACAAGCCCTTCGCAGTTACTTGATAAACTATCGCATAGTTGCGTTTGATTTCATCATAGTTGATGATGCCGGCGTAATCTATGGCGAAATAGGTAGCGAGTTCACTGATGACTTTTTGGACTTCTCGCAAATTCTTTTTGCTGTGTTCAATCCCGAGGTTAAGATTGTGCAGTGGCGAAATAATCTTGGTCATCGCATTTAAGTTCATCGTGTTTTTTAACAAAAGATTATCGGAGAGAAACCGAATACGATTTGGCAAATAAATATTAATCACCTTATCTTCACGTTTCGCAAATATTAAGTCAGATAACATTTCATGGACATCGGAAAAAGGATAACAAACGACCGCGAAATGGGCTAATAAGTTGACAATCCCCTCATGGGTTCTTTTGTTATCACTGGCATTTCTTGCCACAATGCTCAACTGTTCCTCGACTTTACTCAGCGAATCGACACGCGGTAAATAAACGAGTAGCGATTTACGGTCTTCTTTAAGGACATAAAGGGCATCTTTAAAATAACTAAAATTAGTCCGCAAAAGATTGAGCAAATAGTCAATTTCACTTTCATTAAGACTTTCATCGCCCAAAGCATAATATAGTTCGATAAGGACGTTACGATAATTTTGTGAAGAAAAAATAATTTCTTCGAGATAATTTTTAAAACTAAAAAAACTGACAACATTATTTTTTACATCTAAATAATGTAAATTTATATTCGAAAAATCAGTGT